>CAQJOC010000131.1 GCA_948815685.1 uncultured Eubacteriales bacterium
GGAATGGTTCATGTTTCGTGTGATAAATTAAAGGGGAATAATATTTACCTTGATGTTGTATCTGTGGGAGCAACCGTAAACATAATGCTTGCAGCAGTTAAAGCCGAAGGGACGACTGTAATAGAAAATGCAGCAAAAGAACCTCATATTGTAGATCTTGCTAATTTTTTAAATTATATGGGAGCGGAAATCAGCGGAGCCGGTACGGATATAATAAAGATACATGGTGTAAAAAAATTAAGCGGAGTTACTTACTCCATAATACCGGATCAAATTGAAGCTGGAACCTATTTAATAGCTGCGGCTGCAGCAGGCGGAGATGTAACGGTTAAAAATGTTATTCCTAAGCACTTGGAATCGGTAACAGCCAAATTAGAAGAAATAGGTGCCACTGTTATCGAAAATGGTGATAATATAAGAATATGCAGAGAAAATCCGATTAATAAGTGTAATATAAAAACTATGCCTCATCCCGGATTTCCAACAGATATGCAGCCCCAAATGACTACTTTGCTTTCGGCTGCAAACGGTACAAGCATAATAAATGAATCGGTTTGGGATAATAGATTTAGGTATGTAGAGGAGCTCCGGCGAATGGGGGCACAAATTTCAGTAGATGGAAAAATTGCGGTTGTTGAGGGTGTAGAAAAATTAATGGGGGCTCCGGTAAGAGCAACTGATCTTCGTGCAGGTGCAGCACTTATAATAGCCGGACTTATGGCAGAAGGTACTACATCAATAGACGATATAAGCTATATTGAAAGAGGATATGAGAATATCGTTGAAAAATTTTCTCAATTGGGAGCGGATATAAAGAAAGTCTCGCTCGAGGAACAGCCTGCAGCAGCAGCTTTATAATGTTTTTTATTTATTTTACAAAATTATTGTGAAGCTAATGATTTATTATATTTAGGATGGAAGTAATTTAAATTCTAAGATGTTGTTTAATAAATATAAACTGAAAATAGTTAAATTAGTAAAATAATATATAAATTATAATAAATAAAAAACAGTAAAAAGCAAATTTAATATAAAATTATATATTTATGTGAAATTTTTTGTTTCTCTCATTTATTTTTATTTAAACAAATTTAAAGATATTAAAGGGGGAGTTTTATTGTCTAAATTATGCCCGCTGTTTAGTGGAAGCCGTGGGAATTGTGTTTACATAGGTCATAGTGGAGAGGGAATACTGATAGACGCTGGCAGAAGTGCTAGACAGTTAGAAAAAAGTTTGATTAATAATGATATAAATATAAAAAATATTAAGGCAATTTTTATAACTCATGAACATAATGACCATATAAGTGGATTAAAAATTTTTGCATCACGCTATGGTATAAAAGTTTATGCTTCTAAGGGGACTTTATTGGCTTTGCACAGAAAAGGTGTTATAGACGGCACTTTTCCTTATGAGGTAATAACTCATAGGGGTGTGGACGTTGGCAATATGCAAATTAATGCATTTAGAACCTCACACGACTGTTCTGAAAGTGTAGGATATTCAATAAGCTTTTCAGACGGCACTAAAGCCGCAGTATGTACGGATTTAGGGTTTATTTCTTCAGAGGTAGAAAATGCAATTGATGGATGTAATGCATTGGTTATAGAATCAAATTATGATATAGAAATGCTTAAAAATGGGGATTATCCCTATTACCTTAAAAGAAGAATTTTATCTGAAAAGGGACATCTTTCAAATGAAGAATGTGCTGGAGTACTCCCTAGGCTAGTGAAAAATGGTCTTACACGTATAGTTTTATCTCATCTGAGTTTAGAAAATAATACACCTACCTTAGCTTTCAGAGCAACTTTAGAAGTTTTAAAAGCTCAAGGAATGGTTATAAATAAAGACTTTACTTTAAATGTAGCCCCACAAATTAATGAGGAAAATTTAAAGCTAATTTTTTAAAAAAACTCTCTACCAATATATAATTTATAAATAAACATATTGGAGCTTGTCTGAAAAATAAAATAAATTATTTATTTTATTTTTCAGACAAGCCCTAAAAAAACAAGGAAACAATCAATAGAAAAGACTAAAGGCGGTTTCAATACCAAAATTAACATGATCAGTTCAAATGAAAGGACTCCCGTAATATTTTCTCTTTCTAAAGGTCAAAGTGTGGATGCCCTCGAAGGTAGAAAACTTTTAAAAATACTTGGAAAGACCAAAAAGAAAAAATTTTTGATTATGGACAAAGCTTTTGAAGGAGATGAAACTCGATGGCTCGCTGAAAGTCTGAATTTTATTCCTGTTGTTCCCCAAAAATCAAACCGAAAATCACTTTGTAAATACGACAAAATTTTGTATAAATACAGAAATTAAATTGAACGCCTTTTTACAGAGTTGAGCGATTTAGACGCATTTTTACCCTATACGATAAACTCGATATTATGTTCATTAATTTTAGCTATTTGGTCTTTATTTTTAATGTTTTATTTCGTGTGAACACGCCCTAATTTTGTTTGCCATCATAGCATTATTATGGTAAAAAGTAAGTCGATTTTTTCTCTCACTCTTTCTTTGTGAATTTCGAAAATTATTGACGTATATTATGCGGTGTTTTCTTATAAAGAACAATTATATATTTTTTATAGGCATTATTCGATAATGGTAATATTACACAATAAAAATAAACATTTATTGTAAAAAATATTGACTTTATATAGATAAAATGATAATATTTTTATGTAGAGATTATTTATGATAATGTGAAAGGAGGATTTTTTATGAAAAATTTAAAAAGATTTTTTATAAATAAAAAATTAATTTGTAAAGTGGCACCATATATTTTAGCAGTAGCTGTACCATTTTTTATATTTACCAAATTTGAAAATATAAATGCCTTTTCTGAACTTGTGGTGGATAATGATATTAAGTATACATTGAATGAAGAAGATAAAACAGCATGCTTGTCAGACGGAACTAATTTAGATGGAAATATTGAGATTCCGGGTCAAATAATGAGCGATGGAGTGACATATAAGGTAATTTCTATAGGAGAAAGAGCTTTTGAAAGGTCAAGAATTCAAGGAATTATACTACCAAATGAAGTTGAAAAAATACAAAACAGAGCATTCGAACATTGTGAAGAACTTACTGCAGTCAGTTTTGGGGAAAATTTACATACAATAGAAGACGATGCCTTTTTTTGGTCCGGGATTACCTCACTTAAAATTCCGGATAAAACCATACATATAGGTTCCAGGGCTTTCGGTAGCTGTACTCGTCTGAGGACTGCCATTTTGCCATTAGAAATTTCTTATTTGGGAGAACAAATTTTTGCCGGCTGTACTCTGCTTGAGAGCATAACAATCCCGGATAATATAAAAACAATTCCGGACAAATCGTTTTACGGATGTGAAAAATTGACTGATATAAAAATTCCGGACAGTGTAGAAATAATCG
>CAQJOC010000132.1:0-3069 GCA_948815685.1 uncultured Eubacteriales bacterium
TGATTAGTTTTCCCTACTCTTTTTATTTCTTGTCTGTTATTTTATGAGATCTCCCAAATAGCTAAAGCTGAAAAATTGATAGACGCAAAAAAATATGTTCATGTTGTAAATTTATCATAAAAACATCAGCAATTTAAAAAGTTTTTGGGATTTTTTAAAAACTAAATTCTTATATTTCTGAACTAATTTTTTTGATTCATCTATAAATTAGCTAGAGCGTGTTCACATAAAAAGCACAGTAAAGATCAGTGCTAAAATTACAACTGAAAGATAGATAACGTCAAATTTATCATAGTGAGTAAAAACTTTGAGAAATCACTTAATGCCGGTGCTGTCCGGACACAAGATTTTACCTTGAACGTATATAATATTCCGTTTTTGAGGCTCTTTAAAAATTTGTTGTATGGTTATGTTTTTTGCCCATCTGATAAATTTAATGTAAATCGTGTACCGGTTCCCCAATTTTGGGGTAATGTCTTCCACTTGCAACCATTTTTTATTCTTTTCAAATTGTTTTTTATTTATTTCCATATCTCTATTATATCAGATGTTTACCTCTGTGTCATCTTTTTATCTGAACACACTCTAATTCTAACTTAATGACAGATAAAAAACTTTGTTTTAAAGCTTTTCGTGTTAAAACGCTAGAAACGCTGTAAATTTAAGCTTTGCTTACAGACGAAAATGCCTCACGAATTGTCTTAACACCTGTAATTTTTATATTATATCTTGAAAAATCTCCCAGTGTCTTTAAATTGTAATAAGGAATTACGCATTGTTTAAAACCTAGACGTGCTGCTTCTAAAATTCTGAGTGAAACATTTTGAGCAGAACGGATTTCTCCGGTTAACCCTATTTCGCCAAATATAACCGAATAATCGTCAATAGGAACATCCTTTAAGCTTGAAATAACCGAAACCGCAACGGCTAAATCTGCTGAAGGTTCATCAAGTTTCACTCCTCCTACAATGTTTACGTAAACATCGGTATTAGAAAAAAAATATCCTGCTTTCTTTTCTAATACCGCTAAAATCAGCGACATTCTATTATAATCAAATCCTGTTGACATTCTTCTGGGATTTCCAAATCCGCTTGTAGTTACAAGAGCCTGTACTTCTGTAAATATTGGTCTGGAGCCTTCCATAACACAGGCAACACAAGTTCCGGATGCACCATGTGACTTACCTGATAATAACATAACTGAAGGATTTAAAACTTCCTCTAAACCATTGTTTGTCATCTGAAAAACTCCAAGTTCATTTGTCGAACCATATCTGTTTTTTGCTGCGCGTATAATTCTATATGAAGTACTTTTTTCTCCTTCAAAATAAAGCACCGCATCAACTATATGTTCTAAAACCTTCGGCCCTGCTATTGCACCATCTTTATTTACATGACCTATAGTCAATACCGATATCTCTTGAGATTTTGATAATCTTAAAAGTGCATTTGCACATTCTTTTACTTGTGAAACACTTCCCGGCAAAGATGCGGATTCTTGGCTGTTCATAGTTTGTATGGAATCAATTATGAGAATGTCTGGCAAAGAATTCATAACTTCGTTTATAATTGCGTCAATATCTGTTTCCGCCATTATAAGAAGATTGGAATTTTTAACTCCCAGCCTGGATGCCCTGAGTTTAATTTGTTTTTTTGATTCTTCCCCCGAAACATAAAGAATTTTGAGATTTTTATCCATGAAATCACATATTTGTAAAAGCAGCGTCGATTTTCCAATGCCCGGAGCTCCTCCAAGAAGCACAAACGAACCTTTAACTATTCCGCCCCCGAATACTCTGTCAAGTTCCCGAATACCTGCAAAATATCTTGTTTCCTTAGTTATGTCAATTTCAGATATGAACACCGGTTTATCTGAAGTTTTTGATGAAACACTATTTTTTTTTGAGGCTCCTTTAGTCTGGACTATTATTTCCTCATTCATTGTGTTTCCTTGCCCACACGCAGGACAAATTCCATTCCATTTGGCCGACTCGTATCCGCATTCACAGCATACAAATACAGTTTTTTCTTTTTTTATCATCTGAAATTCCCCATATTTACTTTTTATTTCTACTTTAGATTTTCTGAAAAATCAAACTCGAGAGATTAAAAATTTGATATTTTTCTATCCTAGAGTTGTTCCTAAACTAATAATTTTACTTTTTACTTATGAGTATGTTTTGATTTCTCAGGATGTATTTTTTCTAATTTTTATTTTAGAGTATTTCAAACACAGTAGTCAAATAACGGTAAAAAGTAAATTATACAGGACTCGCGGTTAAAAAAGAGGGAAGTCACGTCATAAACAGTAAGATAAATAATACTGTGATGTATAGTATAATTCAAAACTTTACTCGACCTGTGTAACTTAAAATGAATATGTCTATTTTAAACTATATAGTCGCCTAAAAATATAAAAATTCCGTATAAATAATCAAAGCTAACACTAGGCCTTGTCTGAAAAATAAAACAAACTATATATTTTAGCTAATTAATAGATGAACCGAAAAAAAGAGTTCAGAAACATAAGAATTTAGTTTTCAAAAACTCCCAAAAAACTTTTTAAAATACTGAATTTTTTATTTCAAATTTTTAACCGAGCAATATTTTTCCGTATCTACCAATTATCTCCCTGTAGCTGTTTTTTATTTTTCAGACAAGGCCTAGCCAACATTCGGAATAATGATTAAAAATTTCATAAATGATCAAATAACATTTATAAAACACAAAGAAAATTTATAAATTCCATTAATACTATAAATTAATGGGATTTATATAATATATATGTCTTCTTTACATCTAGGTAGTAGACCCAGAACCAGTGGCCTCACTACCAGTATTCCCAGCGTTACGCCTTGCTGCCTTTGCAGTCTTCATCTCGTTTTCAACCGTCAAGAGCTCAGTTTTAAGTCCTGGCAGATCAATAGCCTGACTAATTCCCAAATTGTCCAAACCTGTATTTTGGCAAGCTCTGATATTGATAAAGACCTTTTTAAACAACGGTTGATTATAACGCAACATATGTCGCATGACGTAACAGCGACCCTTCGAATGTTTCATATGCATCAG
>CAQJOC010000132.1:3079-3357 GCA_948815685.1 uncultured Eubacteriales bacterium
CCATAATAATAACATCAACGAGGACACTTTCGTCTTCCGAAATATGCTTCTTTTTAAGATCATTTTTTGCAATATCTATAGCTGCCCTGACACCCTTTTTTTCTTTCATATTTTTTGACAGCTGCTTTGTTATATTTTCAATGTCGACACGAACAAGCGTATCCTTAACCTTATTTTGCTTTGTTAATTTATCATTTTCTCTCTGAAGAACATATATTTTTTGTTCATCCATAGTCATAACTTTTGGCATTGATTCATAGAAATTGTTCAGCTCTTTA
>CAQJOC010000133.1:0-224 GCA_948815685.1 uncultured Eubacteriales bacterium
TTCAAAAAGATATCTTGCCGCCTTCTGTTGAACAGCGAGTTTAACACCGCTCGTATCTTTATTGGCAAGTTTTTTAAGCTGATCTAAAGCATCGGGATTACCAGTTCTAGCCCGCATTCTGATAGAATCCAGAGCAGCCATATCACCACCAGCAGCTTTTAAGTATAAGTTATCGAGTCTCAGCTGCTCGGGTGTTTTTTCAGCAGCTTCTGAAGAATCTGAAG
>CAQJOC010000133.1:251-529 GCA_948815685.1 uncultured Eubacteriales bacterium
TTCACTGGCGGCAGTATTATCACCGAGATCAGGCTGATCGGAGGATGGTTCAGATCTAGATTCATCCACCGAATCCGTCGATTTACTATCAAGAGGCTCTCCGGTAGACAGGACAGTATCAATATCTTTAATACAATTAGCAGTTTTAAGAATATTCTGCGGAAGACCGACAGATTTTAAATTCATGCTCACCAATTGGATTTGTTTTGTAAGCTTATCAAGCGTCTTTGAGTTCTGACTTACAAATTTATCATGGTCACCATCAGCCTTTCTGTAAT
>CAQJOC010000133.1:539-3351 GCA_948815685.1 uncultured Eubacteriales bacterium
GCCGGCAAGCCTGTCAAGAGTCGAACATAAAGCATTGAATTTTTTCTCTGCTCCATTAATTCTTTTTTTACTCGAAAGACCTTTAGCATGGTGTTTTTTATCTTCAAGATTTTGAGTAACCAGGCCACGCAATGCAGCAACAGCTTTAGAGATGTAGATTGCCCGTCGCTTGGCATCTTCTTCCTCAGTTGCTTTATTTATAAGATTAGTCACACTAGGAGCTGTCAGTTTTGAACGGGATAGCGAAAGATCAGTTTTAGAGCGAGTCCTAATTGTAACGGTTTCTCCCTTTTCATTTTTCTTTTTGACCTTTTCTACACGCTCTCCAGCACCCAAGACATCGCTTGCAGCGGCAAGGCGTCGATTAAGCTCTTCACCTTGAGACTGCAAGTCAGAGACCAAATCGCTCAAGGCTTCTTTAGCAGATCCTCCCAAAGAGTCTTTTTTTCCTATTTTTTTAATATTTCTCTCAGTATTTCTGTATTCTTTGCCCATCTGGTCAAAAAGAGATTGTAACTGTTGACAGAACGAGGATCCAGCTTCAAATTCAAGTTCTTTCAACTGCTCAAAGATTTGTATTTGACTATCAAAACAAGCACTAACTGATTTGACTGCATCATCAGAGCGACTACTGTTTTTGCTCGAAACAGCGTCGCTTAAAATATTGTTAAGATTCAATTTTGAATTGGCCAATTCATCTCCAAAGTGATCACACAGACGGTGGAATTTATTGACTTCATCAGGAACCGGGTCACCACTACTGTCTACCATCTTAGAAACAACGTCAATCAAATCATCATTCGGAACATTCTTATCAAGATCTTTTTTCAATTCCAGCAATTGCTCTGACGCTTTTTCTTGAGCCTGTTTGTTGTATTTCGGGTCAAAAATTCTCTTAAATAGATTTGCCATAATCTAATCTCTCCCTTCTAATTATATTCCCCCGGCCGTACCGGGGAAGCTCAATTCATATACTTTATTTTATAATGTTAATATGGGCTTTCAATATTTACTCTGCGATATTTTTATCTTCTTCATCAGTCTTATCGATAGCGGACATCACCGTATCAAACAGTTTTGATAATGCTTTCGCTGCTGTCACGATTTCGTCTTTAGCATTCGAAAAAACAGCATCTTTCTTCAATTTGCCAGCATATTTTTCGAAATCTTTAACATATCTGTCAATTTTATTTATTTTTATGGTATTAGCTGTCTCTTCTGGTGATTTTTTATCTGTGAAATTTTTACCTAATGTATCCGATATTTTCTGGACAGAGTTATAAGTGTTATAACTAGTCCCCGAAGTACTAAATTTTTTCTTGCACATTTCAGCATCCTTTTGTAACAATGCTTTTGCCTGATCTGCAAATTCTTTCAAATCTTGTCCAACATCAACTAAGGCATTTTTCGTTTGGTCGTCTTCCAATCCTGAGCCTTTCACTTTATTTGATGCAGTTTCAGTATGAAGAGATAATTTTTTTGCAGCGGCTTTAACTGTATTAGTCAAATTCTCATCACGATATTTTTTCTGTCCCAATAACCCTTTATAAAATCCAAACGTACTTTCTTCTTTTTCTTGGTTTTCGCCTTCCTCGTTATTAAGAGCTTCAATATCTTTTTCTTTATCACTTGCCATGAATATCAATCCTTTCTTTTTTAGTTTGCAAGATTATTATATCTCGTTATTTTAATAATATCAATATAAATTCAGAAAATTTTATAAAAATTTTATAAAAAACATTAATTTCCTGAATTTAAGCACTTTTTTTCCCTCCTTTTTTAACTAAATTTATAATATTTATTATAATACACTATTTAAAAATGTCAATATAAAATTTTTGAATTTATTTTTTATTTTGTGAAATATATAATAATGAGGTGAAAAAGTTGCTAAATATTAAAATTATTTCGATTTCCGGCGTGGGCTTCCTTGCCGGGATAATAAGCGGTTTACTCGGTGCCGGAGGAGGTATAATTGTTGTTCCATCGCTTATGATGTTAGGCCTTGAACGAAAAAAATCTCATGTAGCTTCTATTTGTATAATGCTTCCAATTTGTATTGTGAGCTCTATTATGTATTTAAAATCCGGAGCAGTATCGATATCTCAAGCCATGCCTTACATCCCTGCGGGAATAGCCGGAGCTTTTGCAGGTTCATTTCTTTTATCTTATATAGACCAAAATATCCTAAAAAAAATATTTGCCTGCCTCAGTATATGGGCAGGCTTTAGGTTGATATTAAGATGAGTGTTATCACTTCTTTACTTGCAGGATTTTTTGCCGGAATGTTAGGAGCAATGGGACTTGGCGGAGGGGGAGTTTTGGTCATATATTTAACCCTCTTCGCCGAGATTGAACAGATTAAAGCACAAGGCATTAATTTGATATTTTTCGTATCAATAGCCCTGGTTTCGGTTATTTTACTTTCTTTTCGAAGACTTGTTAACCTGAAATTTATTTTTCCGGCAATATTATTTGGTATTCCGGGATCTATATTTGGTTTCTATTTATCTTCAAAGATAGATTCATTAATTTTAGGGGAAATATTTGGAATTTTTTTGTTACTTGTTGGTATATATCAAATTTTTCAAAAAAAATAAATGATAAATTTTCTCAATTAAATAATTTAACAAATATGTCATAAAGTAAAAAATTACAGTAGTGGAAGAGAGCATAGCTTCCAAAAGCAGCTGTATTCTGTTGCTCAAAATGCTAATTGTAAGTATATCTTTTTGCTTCCTTAGAGCCTATCCCAAACCCAAAATAAACACAAAAGGTGTATAGTAGCACTCGGGTGATAAAAATGGAAGAA
>CAQJOC010000134.1 GCA_948815685.1 uncultured Eubacteriales bacterium
TGTATAAACTTAAAAAAAAATTAAACAAAAAATGGATATGGTTGGCAGTAGAACGAGCTACACAGCAAATAAAGGGATTTTATGTAGGTTCGAGAAATACTTCCTGCTTTAAAAGACTTTTTCAAAAAATTTCTCATCTTAATGTTAAAATTTATGCCACAGACGCATGGAAAGCCTATAATTTATTACCTCCCAAAAAGCATATTACAGGCAAGGCTCATACCTATACTGTAGAGCGTTCAAACCGACTCCTTCGACATTATTTAGCTCGTTTCGCTCGTAAAACTTATTCCATTTCTAGATCTTTTGATATGATTTTGCACTCTCTTTATCTATTTTGCTTCCAACACTATCTTCCCTCTATCTTCTTTTAGCACTGCCATAATTAGATATCGTACTGTAATAAATCATATAAAGTCTGTCTTTTTACAATTAACCTATGTTTTCCGTTTTTTACCATAACAACAGCTGCTTTGGGAATTTTATTATAGTTGGAAGCCATAGAATAATTATATGCTCCCGTACATAAAACAGCCAGTATATCACCTACCTCTGTCTTGCACATTTTTACGTCTTTCTGAATCAGGTCGCCGCTTTCGCAGCATTTCCCTGCTATTGTTACTATGCAGTTTCTTTTTTCTTTCATTTTTAATGCATTGACTACATAATAGGCTGAACCATAGATAATATACCTCGGATTGTCAGTCATTCCTCCATCAACGGATACATACGTGCGTACACCTTTTATTTCTTTTACGTTTCCTACCTTATATAATGTTATTCCTGCTTGTCCAACTATAGACCTACCCGGTTCAATAGATATTTTCGGGCAATTGATATTAAATTTATCGATTTGTTCTAAAATTGTTTTTTGCACGTTTTTTAAACATTCAGTATAATCTAAATGCTTTTCATCCGGCAAATAGCTAATTCCAAAGCCCCCTCCGAGGTTTAATTCATATGTATTGATATTAAAATCTTTTTTCAAGCATCCAATAAAATTCATCATAATTTCTGCTGCCTTTACAAATGGTGCAGAATCTAAAATTTGTGAGCCTATGTGACAGTGAAAACCGTTTAATTGAAAATTTTTTTCTTTAATAATTTTTAAAACGATATTCAATGCTTCATCGTTTTCCAAAGAAAATCCGAATTTGGAATCTATTTGTCCGGTCTTTATAAAGCTATGTGTATGGGCATCTACGCCCGGCCTTACCCTAACTAAAATTTTAATAATTTTATTAAATTTTTGAGCAATTTCAGATAAGTTTCTTAACTCATCCTCATTATCCACAACTATTGTTCCGACATTATTTTTTACAGCTAACTCCAACTCAGCAAAAGATTTGTTGTTTCCATGAAAATAAATTTTTTCTGCCGGAAAATCAGACTTTAAAACAGTGTAAAGTTCCCCACCGGAAACAACATCTATACACATTTTTTCATTTTTTATAATTCTGACAATCTCTTTACAAAGGAATGCTTTACTTGCATATATTACATTAAAGTTGTCTCCATAAAGTTTCTTCATCGTATTTATGTAAAATCTGCACATAGATATTATAACTTCTTCATCCATTACATATAAAGGCGTTCCATATATTTTAACCAAATCGGCAACATCACATCCTCCTATTACCAAATGTCCGTCATCATTTACAGATAATCCTTCTGTATTCTCCATTTCAAGCATATAAATACCTTCTTTCTTTTAGAGCCTGTGTCTGAAAAATAAAATAAACTATATGTTTTAACCAATTCATAGATGAGACGAAATAAATGAAAGTTGAAAAAGAATAATTACATTTTCAGTTTTTATGGCCATTTCCAGCTATTCGACATTTTTTATTAGACCTCCCGAAAAATTAATTTGAGTCAACAAAGGATTCTCTAAATGCTATATTTTTTGACCTAAAAAACCTGTAAGTTTTTCAAAATTACGTTTATCCATAATTGTATATTTAGTTTTTTGATATGATACACCTTGATTGTGCATGAAGTCTAATAAAATATATCTATTATTCTTTAGACTTCCTAATATTGAGCCTATTTATTTCTTCCCGGTTTAAATCTCTCCATTTCCCTATGGGGAGTCTTCCGAGTTTCACTCCCCCCACAGAAATACGTTTAAGCCTTGCAACATCTAAACCGAGTACCTCACACATTTTTCTTATTTGGCGATTTTTTCCTTCACTTATCGTAATTTCAATAACAACTCTTTCTTTTTCTTCTGCAACAACGCTGACTTGAGCAGGAGCTGTTATATAATCATCTATTTTCATTCCCTCACAAAGCCTTGCTAGATGGTAATCGGTAAAATTTGAATGAAGTGTGACTCTGTAAGTTTTCTTAACATGTTTAGATGGATGCATAATTCTGTTTGCAAATTCTCCATCATTTGTCAAGATTAGAAGTCCTTCCGAATCCCTGTCTAATCTTCCTACTGGATAAATTCTCTCATGTATTTCATTTATAAGGTCAGAAACACATTTTCTTTCTTTTTCATCTTGCAACGTCGTTATATATCCTCTTGGCTTGTTTAGCATAATATATCTCTTTTTCTCTTGATTTGGTATAATTCTTTGGTTATTAACAAAGACTTTGTCTCTGCCTAAAACTACTTTATCTCCAACTTCAGCAACCTTTCGATTAATTCGAATAAGTCCGTCCAATACCATCTGTTCAGCTTTTCTTCGAGACGTTACTCCATTAGATGACAAATATTTTTGTATTCTCATTTTATTTTTTTCAGACATAAATCCTCCAAATTTTCTTTACAGCTTTGTACTTTAATAAAGTATACCATATTTTTTAACTTTTACATTAGACATACTGCAAAATTAAGGAAACACCGCATAATACACATAAATAATTTCCTAAATGCAAAAAGAAAAAGTAGCAACTTCTTTAAAAGGTGCGGTTGAGGATTTGGCAGAGCAGTACGGCGAGCATGATAAAAAGAGCAATAACTGGGAAACGACACTGAATAAAGCCGAAGCGGAACTAATAAAAATGGAAAAAACTGGATGGCAATAATTAGCAGTTGGACGAAAACTGGTAAAATTTAGGGCATGTTCACACGAAATAAAGCATCAAAAATAAAGGCCAAATAGATAAAATTAATGAACATAATATCTAGTTTATCGTATCGGGTAAAAATGCGTCTAAATCGCTTAACTCTGCAAAAAAGGTGAACAGCCCTTTGTCAAGTAGGCAGGTAAAATATATAAAATTTAGTGCAGATGA
>CAQJOC010000135.1:0-1638 GCA_948815685.1 uncultured Eubacteriales bacterium
TACTTCAATGCCTAAAATGTTAAATACGGTGTAATCACTTTCGTATTTATCAAATGTTCCAAAGCGTTCCTGCTCATAATCTGGAATATCAGAAAATGGACATTCTCGTTTTTCACGTCGCTTCATATCACGATAGCCTTTTTTGACAGCTCGTTTGATAACCTTTTTTGAAAGACAATCAAACTGTGCTTCAATGGCTTGTTTGAAAGAAGATGTTTTCATTTGCTCACCTCCTTTCCGTGCTGGATTGAAATGAACTTTTGTTCATTTCCCCCTTTCCGCACCCTAACTTCCCAAAGAGGTGTCAAACTACCAAGATTTTCAAAAAATTATTTCTATAAAATAAAAACAGCCCATTTGAATGTAACTACACAAACAGACTGTTATATAAATGTTATCTATATGAATTTTTAACTCATGTAATGGGTATGATGATTGAAGCACTAGACAGAAATAATTATCCAGTTGAGAACGACGTAGCGTTCTTCTATATGTAATCATGGCATAACCCCCTCAAACCAGAGCTATACCAAAAGAAAAGGACAGCTTTGGTTATATCCAAAACCGTCCCGTTATCGTTTTTAAGACGTGCAAAAGCATATTATCTAAGAACGGTTTTTTTTATTTACCGTACACGATAATATCTTTTGAATTATTACTGCATACTATATGCACTTTTAACACATTCTAAATACATGGCATGAAGTTTAAACTCATGCTAGGTGGTTTAAAATGAGAAAAAATAAAGAAACACAAACCTTTGATTTCAGACCGTTAGGACTGGCAATCAGAGAAGCCCGTGAAAAAGCAGGGCTATCCCGTAATGATTTAGGCGATAAGGTATTCTATGGAGAACGCCATATCGCAGATATTGAAAATATCGGTTCACACCCAAGTTTTCAATTATTCCATGATTTAGTTACCATGTTCAATATATCGGTTGATGAATATTTCTATCCACCAGAGAAAGTTGAGAAAAGCACAGCTCGCCGTCAGATAGAAACATCACTTGACTTATTGAGTGATAACGAATTAAAAATCATTCAAGGTACGATTGACGGTATCTTGAATAGCAGGGAAAGCAAGAAGTAATCAGCTTCTTGTTTTCCCTATTTTTCTTTTTAGTGGTGTTCTACTAGCCTTTGTTTGCTGATCTGCTCCGCAGGTAGCAAACAATATTAGATTAAACCTTTGTCTTTTTCGTAATCTTGTAAATATATTCTTCTGGTGTAGGGCGTTTATTTCCAAAATACTTTTTAAAATTTGCCTGCACTTCTGGGTCGGTGCTGTTCATAGCTTCATCAATCGTCGCTTCAATATCAGCCCGAACATCAGCCAATGATACACCACCAGCCTTTGCACCAGCTTTTAATGCCTTTTTTATATCTCGTTTTTTTAATCCTATCATATCAATATTTCTCCTACACGTTATAACGATAAATCACGTTTTTTAAATCTAAATATAGCTATAACAAAAAATACGATAGCACTTGACAACAAAATACTAAGACATATAAAGCTTTTTGTTTCAAACGCAACTAAACTTTCTGGATTGAACAATGTTAAAGGGGTAAGGTATTTCAAAAACTCTATATCCTCGCTTGTTTGTGATAGCATTTGTACTAAAAAGAATATCAT
>CAQJOC010000135.1:1648-3226 GCA_948815685.1 uncultured Eubacteriales bacterium
CCCAGTCCAGCCCCAAGCCCAATAGAAAATTTGAGTTCACTAAATAGACAAGCAAACATGAAACATAATGTAGATAAGAATATTTCAAGTATAAACAATCCTAAATTTAAAAGTAAAAATTTTGAGATTTCCATTTCTCCCTCAAACATAAAATTACTAACAAAAATAATTAAAGCAGTTGAATAGCAAATCAAAACAAACAAGCCAATCAGCAAGACTGTAAATTGAGTAAGCATAATTTTAGTACGGCTATAATGCGTATTTAATAAATATGCCATAGAACCTTTATCAATATATTTTGCGACTAATTTGTAGCACATCAAAATTATGTATATAAAAGGTATCAAAATTAAGATAAAACCATAGAGATAATTATTTAAAAAATCTAATAATGTTGTTCCGGGATTTTCCATTCCAAAAACAGCAAAAAACTGTGGCATACTTTCAGCAAGTTCATTTATCCCTGCACCTAATTCTGGGTCAAACATAGCAGTAATAAGACCAGCATAAAGAGTAATAATCGCTAAGAATAACAATATGATTTTACAATTTGACTTCAATTCTATTTTTAATAATGGAATACTCATTTTTTACTTCCTCCATAATATTTCATAAAAACTTCTTCTAAGGTTTGGTATCGTGCATTTATGTCTACTATATTAAATTTACATAATTCAGAAATCAGATGATTGACATTTTCTTTTGACAACAGATATACCACATTCTCTTGTCTATCACTATTCTCAGAATATATCCCTTGAAAACAAATTGCTTCTTCTATACTTCCGAATGTAATTTCATAGTGTTTATGCATTTCATTTCTTATAGTATTTATATTTTGGTCTGCCACTAAGCGACCATCTTTTATCATCACAATCCGCTCACAAGTATTTTCGATTTCCTCGAAAATATGTGATGACATCAATATTGTTTTTCCCTTAGACTTTTCTTTTTTTATCAACTCAACAAATTTATTTTGCATAAGAGGGTCTAAGCCCGTTGTTGGTTCGTCCAAAATTAAAATCGGAGTATCTTGCATAAATGCGATGATTAACCCAATTTTTTGTTTCATACCTTTAGACATTTTCTTAATTTTGATTTTTGTGTCAATGTCAAAATATGTAATCAATTCTTTGGCATAATGTAAATCTCGAATGTTTTTCATTTCTGCCATAAATCGAATAAATTCTTCGCCTGTCATGTTGTCCATAAACGCAATTTCCCCCGGCAAATAACCGATTTTTTCTTGAACAGAATACGCATTTTCAAAACAATCCATATTTAATATTTTAGCTGAACCAGAGTCCGCTTTTATAAACCCCATTAGATGTCTAATGGTCGTTGTTTTTCCAGCACCATTTGAACCTAAGAACCCTACGACTTCTCCTTGTTTTAGAGAGAAAGATAAATCAAATATTCCTTTATTATTCCCGAAATCTTTTGTCAGATTGTTGATTTCTATTACATTCATAAATACTCCTCCTTATAACACATCTTTTTAAATAGTGTTTTCCACTGTGCAAAGTCAGATAATAAATCTTCCAAAATGATAGGTATATGCAGTCGTTTTTTTTCATT
>CAQJOC010000136.1 GCA_948815685.1 uncultured Eubacteriales bacterium
GATATATTTTTTATTATATAACAATAAAAACTTTAGTAATTAATAAATTTTTACATAAGTTGTTTAAAAATTTAATGAGGAATTGACGCTATGTAATTTTTGTGAAGTGTTTCTTATAAAATATACGGAAAAATGTTTTTGCTTTTTAGGGTTTATATTTTTATAATTATTTCACTGTATTTGTGGTTTTTTCATATTTTCCAAAAAGGATAATTTTACTTTTTAAGTCAAATAATATAACATAATAAGTAAACTGAGTTTAAGTGTAAAATTAAGAAACTTTTTAGATTATTAAAGATAAGATTTGATCTAAAATAAGCAAAAATTTCCCATCTGAATATTTTATTATTATATATGAATTACAAGATAAATCGGGAGGAAAAATTATGACAAATGAAGAAAAGACTAATGGAACAAATATAAATGTAAAAAAGATGATAAATAGCTTGGTTGAAAGAGCACAAAATGCCTTGATTGCTTATATGAAGATGAACCAAGAGCAGGTAAACGATATAGTACACGCTATGGCCTTGGCCGGGCTGGAACATCATATGGAACTTGCTAAAATGGCTTTTGAAGAAACTAAACGGGGAGTTATTGAAGATAAAATTATAAAAAATATGTTTTCCACAGAATATATATGGCATTCCATTAAATATGAAAAAACGGTAGGTATAATAAGTGAAAATGAGGCAGAAGGATACGTAGAAATTGCCGAAC
Organism: uncultured Eubacteriales bacterium; assembly: GCA_948815685.1. GTDB lineage: Bacteria > Bacillota > Clostridia > Oscillospirales > Acutalibacteraceae > CASPLG01. The sequence continues at coordinate 721 of CAQJOC010000136.1, forward strand.
CTGTCGGAGTTGTTGCAGGAGTTACTCCGGTTACCAATCCCACTTCGACAACAATGTTTAAATCTTTAATTTGTGCAAAAACAAGAAATCCGATTATTTTCGGATTCCATCCTTCGGCACAAAAATCTTCTTTAACAGCGGCAAAAATTCTTCTTGAGGCTGCATTAAAAGCAGGAGCTCCGGAGGGATGTATACAGTGGATAGAATATCCATCAATAGAAGCAACAAAGGAACTAATGTTACATCCCGGAGTTTCTCTTGTACTTGCAACCGGGGGTTCCGCTATGGTTAAATCGGCATATTCAACAGGTAAACCTGCCTTAGGAGTAGGTCCCGGGAATGTGCCTTGCTATATCGAAAAATCGGCAAAACTCGAAAGATCATGTACTGACCTTATGATTTCAAAAACTTTTGATAATGGTATGATATGTGCGTCGGAACAAGCTGTAATTGTGGATAAAGAAATTTCTTTTGAATTTGAAAAGATTATGAAAGAAAACAATTGCTATTTTCTGGATGAAAATGAAATCCGCAAAGTATCTGAATTTGTAATCAATAAAGAAAAGTTGACGCTAAATCCGGCAGTTGTTGGACAATCCGCTTCATGGATTGCTGAACAAAGCGGTATAAAAGTTCCCGAAAAAACAAAAATCTTAATTGCCAAATTAGATGGTGTAGGAACAGATTATCCGCTTTCGATGGAAAAACTGTCTCCGGTTCTTGCTTATTATATAGTAGAAGGACATGAAGAAGGATTTGACATTGCAGATAAGATTTTAAATATGGGTGGACTTGGACATTCAGCCGTAATTCACAGCGAAAATAAAGAGATTATAAATGAATACGGAAAGGCTATGAAAGTGGGGAGAGTTATTTCTAATTCCCCATCGTCCCAAGGTGCAATAGGAGACATATATAACACAAATATTCCGTCCCTTACTTTAGGATGTGGCTCATATGGGCATAATTCAACTACATCTAATGTGTCATCGGTAAATCTTATAAATAAAAAAAGAATTGCAAGAAGGAGAGTAAACATGCAGTGGTTTAAAATTCCGCCTAAGATATATTTTGAAAATGACTCAATACAATATTTGGAAAAAATGCCGAATATTGAACGAGCTTTTATAGTTACGGATGCAACGATGCTGAAACTTGGGTATGTTGACAGAATTATGTATTATTTAAACAAACGTCCGATAAGTTGCCGTACCGAAATTTATTACGATGTAGAACCCGACCCGGATGTTTCGACTGTAAACAGAGGAGTTGAGGTAATGAACAGATTTCAACCCGATACGATTATAGCTATCGGAGGTGGTTCTGTCATAGATGCAGCGAAAGGAATGTGGCTCTTTTATGAACATCCGGAGGAAGCATTTGACGGAATGAAACTAAAATTTATGGATATCAGAAAAAGGGCTTATAAATTTCCGAAACTCGGAATAAAAACCAAACTTGTAGCAATTCCTACGACATCGGGGACCGGTTCTGAGGTAACTTCATTTTCAGTAATAACAGACAAAAGTTTTGGTAATATAAAATATCCACTTGCCGACTATTCATTAACCCCTGATGTTGCGATAATAGATCCACAGTTTGCTATGAGTTTGCCTAAAGTTCCAACCGCGGATACTGGAATGGATGTTTTAACACATGCTCTGGAGGCATATGTTTCCGTTATGGCCAGTGATTATACGGATGGATTGGCTCTTCAGGCAATAGGAATGGTCTTTGAATATTTACCAAGGGCATATGAATACGGAGGCAAAGACAAAGAAGCCAGAGAAAAAATGCATAATGCTTCCTGTATTGCCGGGATGGCTTTTACAAATGCATTTTTAGGTCTTAATCATTCCATGGCACATAAATTAGGTGGAGAATATCATATTCCACATGGGCGTGCAAATGCAATTTTACTTCCTTATATTATAGAATATAACGCATCTAAACCTACAAAATTTACTGCATTTCCAAAATATGAAAAATTTATTGCTGACAAAAAGTATGCTTCTGCAGCAAGGTTTATAGGCAGACAAGGGAAGAATGATCAAGAGAGTGTAAAAAATTTAATATGTGCCGTTAAAGATTTAAGTAAAAAGTTGAATATACCGATGAGCATAAAGGAATGCGGAGTAGATGAAGACTTATTTTTTGGAGGACTTCAAAATTTATCGGAAAGAGCACATGAAGACCAATGTACAACAGCAAATCCCAGATACCCGTTAATTTCAGAGATAAAAGAAATCTATACAAGGGCATATTACGGAGAATAAAATAAATATTTCATTCGCCTTTATCAATGCATAGCATATTATTCATATTTTATATTATAACCACGCCTGAAAAGCGTGGTTATACTTTATAGTCATTTCTTCAATTTTTTGGATATCTTTAAGATTGGTTAAATATTATACATATGGAAAACAACTTTAGAAAATATTAAGGAAACACCGCACAAAGATTAAATTGTACCAATTTATATCCTACCCCCTCGGTAT
>CAQJOC010000137.1 GCA_948815685.1 uncultured Eubacteriales bacterium
AGATAAAACATACAGTATCTGCTTATAAATCAAGTACAAAGTTAAAAAAGAGAAGTCAAAGTGTAAATAAAGAAAGAAATCTTCCTCCAACCCAGCAAACTTTGGATTTGTTTGAGGAATATTATAACTTTATTACTCAACCACGAGGAAGTAACTGGTGTCTATTTACATGTTTGCTTAATGTCCTTGTAGAAAAAGGCGTTCCTTCAATTGATGCTTTAAAAATGCTTTATAAAGCATCAGGAGACACAAATGGATTCTCATTAAGTGCTGATTATAAAGCGGGATTTATTAAAAAATTGTTTTCAATGCATGGAGTTAGGCCTTGGAATTTGAACACAATAAAACAATGTCTGAAAAAAGGATATTTTGTAATTTTAATTTTTAAAGGTAGTTCTCAAAGCCATGCTTGCTTAGCACGTTTGTTAGATGAAAAAGTAGTAATTTTTGATCCTGCTATTAGGGCTCGTCAACCTGTACAAGAACTCACTAGTACGGATAGGGGATACAGAGGTTATCAACTTTCTGATTGTATAGTTTTAGTAGATATAGTTTCCTAATTTTAAAAAGGAGAAAAAAATCATGATAAAAAAATTTCTAAAAAAAGTGATAATAGCATTTTGTTTTTTGTTTCTTAGTATTCCTTGCTTTTTTGCAGAACCAGCTATTTCCAATTGTTGTGTGTTAAGACAAATATCTAAAGATATAACTTTAGATAACAGTAGTTTTTCTTCATTATGTAGATTGCATAATGAAGATCCAAGTGAATTTAGCATTGGAATTGAAAATTTTAACGATACTCAAAAAATAAATATAAATGTTCCAATTTTGAATATTCATAAAAATATAGTTGGTGAAGTGGAACTGAGTTACTTTTGTAACAAAAAAACAGAAACACCTGTATTAGTAAGTTATTTAACTTCGAATATCAAATCTAATCTAAAATTAGAATCTTTCGGAGAACCATTTTATTCTTTCTTTTTGCATTCAAATCCATTAAAATATGATTTTCGTCTTTTAAATTGGGCATTTGCAACAATTGATAATAATGCACAATCGCATAAAATTTCAATTGTTTCACGATATCAGTTCAAATGATATGACAGATGATTTAATTGTTATACAGAAAGTGCGAAATCGAAAAAGACTAATATTAAAGACATTAACTTACTATTTAGAATCAAATGATGTAGTGCCAATAGATAGTATTTAAAAATTAATTATTAATAAAAGATTTTGTCCTGAATAAGGTAAGATTTAGGTAATGAAAAATGGTTTTTTATGGAAAATATATTATTATGAATTTCTCAATCGAATATATGATTAACTTTTATATCTTAAATAATGTATTATAAATTTAATATTAAAAGATTTTCAGTATGAGCTTTCAACAGTGTTGTTGGGGGCTTTTATATTTAAAAAAATAGAGGTGATTTTATGAACAATCAAGAACTAATAAACAAGCTACTGAAAGATTTAAAAAAGCACTCAAATATGCAAGATGATTTATACTTACAAAAATGCGAAGCCCTAAGAACTTTATATTCTCGTGAAAATGATATTTCCCACGCACTGGGAATGAACCTTGAAATGCGCAAAAAAATTAATGAAACTTTATTAGGTGAAACCTTAGGAATAAATGAGCGAAAAAGGCTACTCAAAAAATACTGGCAAACATACTTATTTTCTGCTCCGTATGATTTTCATTCATATTTGCTTTATATCGAGAAAGACCGAGATGCTGAAAAACGCTTTTATCAGCCGAGAATCGAGGTTTTACGTTCAGTTGTAAAAGATTTACAAGACTTATCTGACGGAAAATTAGTAAGATTAGGAATTTCTATGCCACCGGGAACAGGAAAATCAACGCTAGGAATATTTTACATCACATGGCTCATGGGAAAAGAGCCGTTAAAACCCAGTCTAGCAACAGCTTATGCTGATAAACTCACACGCTCATTTTTTGACGGAGCTCTACAAATAATCAAAGACCCGGAATATAAGTTTTCAGAAGTTTTCCCCGAATCTCCTTTAGTCGCCACAAATTCAAAGGACGAAACAATAGATTTAAAGCAGATAAAACGCTTTAAAACCTTGACTTGTCGCTCGATTGACAGTGGACTAACTGGGGCAACTCGGTGTGAAGTTTTGGCTTATGCTGATGATATGGTATCCGGTAGTGAAGAAGCCTTAAACCACGAACGAATGGAAATACTCTAGACAAAATTTTCAAATGACTTTATGTCTCGTATGAAACAAGACTGTAAAATGCTAATAATTGGCACAAGATGGTCAATCCACGATCCGATCGGCAGGTTGGAGCAGCGATACTTAGATGATGGAAAGTCAAAATTCGTAAAACTTCCGGCACGGGATTTAGATGGAAATTCCAATTTTGATTACGATTATGGCGTGGGATTTTCAACAGAGTATTTTTTGGATTTAAAAGAAAATATTGATGATATTTCATGGCGAGCAATTTATATGCAGGAGCCAATCGAGCGTGAGAGGCTTCTTTACTCTGAAGATGATTTTCAGTATTTTTTCGATTTGCCAAAGGAAAAACCCGACACAGTCATTGCGGTTTGCGATAGCAAAGGTCAAGGAAAAGACTATGTTTGCTGCCCCTGTGGCTATGTTTACGGAGATAAAATTTATATAAATGAGGTTATTTTTAATAATGGACTACCGGAAATTACAAAACCGTTAGTTTCTAATTTATGTGTAAAAAACAATGTTTCAAGGCTTGACATGGAATCCAACAATGGCGGTGATTATTATGCTAAAGACGTACAAGACATGATTAAAAAGTTAGGCGGGAACGCATCTATTCGTACATTTTTTACGTCTAGTAATAAAATCACTAAAATTGTTACTGAGAGCGATTTTGTAAAGAAAAATTTTATATTTCTTCATAAATCAAAGCAAAATACAGAATATAAAAGATTTATGCAAAATCTTCTTGGTTTTACAGTCACAGGAAAAGCAAAACATGATGACGCTCCCGACGCTATTAATATGCTCTCTCAGCTATTTAAAGAACTGTCTGCACTTACAATCAAAATTATTGATAGAAAGAACCTTCCGTTTTAAGTAAAAGTATCTTAGAACTCAATTTATATATTTTCTTAGTCAATAGGCCACTTGACATTTAACTAATAATTTGTTA
>CAQJOC010000138.1 GCA_948815685.1 uncultured Eubacteriales bacterium
TTATATCTTTAGAGTTTCTTGGCTCTTTTAATTTCTTTATTGTTATCTTCGGGTTCCTTCTCTTGTTTAATTTTCAAGGTCTCTTTCCTCGCCGCTCTCCTTGCGACTTCTCTATCTTATCACAACGCCCTCCGCTTTGTCAACCACTTTTTTATATTTTATGGTTTTTAATATTTATTTTTAAATTTATTCATGTTTTTTGGGAATATATGTAATGAAAATACTTGTAATAATAATTTTATGATTACGTCCTCACTTGTAACCAATAGTTTATGTGAAATACCATTGTAAATATTCGATTTGCAGTGTATACTGAATTCTGAAGATTCGTGTGTAGAACAGATTGGAGAACCTCAATGAGTAATAAACTTGTAAGATATGCAGAAATTACAGAAAAAATGCCTCGTGAGTCCATACTTATACAAGGTAACGGCTGTGTATGGAAAAAGTGCGTGTTTTGCGATTATTATCTGGATGTCAGTGACAGTCCTTTTGACGTTAATATGCCTGCTATAAGCTCTATAACTGGAAAATTCGGTGTGCTTGACGTAAGCAATTCCGGATCAGCTATGGAAATAGACGGCAAAACCCTGCATGCCCTTGCAAAAAAAGTGGACGAAAAAAATATACACACTATATGGTTTGAAGCCCGTTGGAATTATAGGTACGAACTCGACGAATTTAGAAAAAATTTCCCTCACTCCACCGTGAAATTTCGCACAGGAGCAGAGACCTTTAACCCCAAGCTTAGAAAAAAATGGAAAAAAGGGATTCCTGACAGCGTAACAGCCTATGATATCTCAAAATTCTACAACGGGGTAAGTTTAATGGTAGGACTGGACGGACAAACTATTGACGACGTATGCAAAGATATTGAAATGGCAGATGAACTGTTTGAATATTTCAGTTTAAATGTGTTTACTCCCAATACCACCAACCAACTCCCAAACAAGAATTTGATAGATAATTTTATATCAAATGTTTACCCTGCTCTGAAGGAAAATCCAAAGGCTGATGTTTTGCTGGCAAATACCGATTGGGGAATTGGCTAAAAATATATGAGGTGATACATATTTTAAAATTCATATTAGGACGAGCAGGTACCGGAAAAACAAAGTGCATACAAGATATCCTGAAGCGGCAAATAAAATTAGGAAATAGGAAATTTATATATATCGTGCCGGAACAAAATTCTTTCGAGACGGAAAAAAATCTTTTGAATATTCTAGGCGAAAAGAATTTTAGACTTGTAAATGTCTTGACCTTTGATAGAATGAGTGATTTTATATTCAGAAAAATCGGCGGCAATTTCCGTGACAAGCTCACTGACAGTGCAAGAAATATGTTTATGAGCATGGCAATAGAAAAGGCTGAACCTGAATTAAAATTATATAAAAAGAGCATCGACGATATAGAAATGGTAAGCATGATGGTAGATACTTTAAAAGAAATGAAAATCTGCTCGCTGTCTTATGAGGACATAAAAAAAGGTTGTGATAGATTAGAAGAAGGCATATTAAAACAAAAATTAGGAGAAATCTCATGTATATTGAAATTCTACGAGGAATTAACAAGAGAAGAGTTTTCCGACCCACTAGATGCCTTGACAAAATTACTCCATATACTTAAGAAAACTAAACTGTTAAAAGACTATACCCTATTTGTGGATTCTTTTTATGCTTTTCCCGTTCAAAGACTAAACTTACTACAAGAAATCATATCTCAGTGCAAAGATACATTTATTACATTTTGCACCGACCAAAAATCAGCCCTATTCTCCAACATAAACAATGTTTTAAAGAAGATAGCATCAGTGGCTAGGACAAACTCTATTGAGGTAAGTGAATTTAAGCATAACGATTTAAAACATCTGGAAAAAAATATTTTCGCTCCTGCAAAAGAAACGTTTGCGCCTACACCTGAGAATATACTCCTGTATGACGCTTCTGACGTGTATGATGAATGTGAATTTTTAGCGAGGACTATTAGAAAAAGGGTGATACAAGACGGCTTTAGGTACCGTGATTTTGCCGTCATTACCGGCAGCATCGAGAAATATGCCGAGAAAATAGAAAATTGTTTTTCTAAATATGATATTCCCTACTTTATGAACCATCCACAAAAAATCGAAAACAAAGCATTGCTCTGTACCGTTTTTTCCGCATTTGACGTAGCAATTTCAAATTTTGAGTCGGAAAATATATTTAGATACCTAAAACCGGGTCTAGTCGGTCTCGACACAGAAGACATAGCTATCTTGGAAAACTATGCCTTTCTCTGGGGAATAAGCGGTGATTCGTGGACAAAACCTTTCACTATGTCCCCTGAGGGATTCGGGTTCAGTAAAAACCGTTCAGACAGAGAAAACCTCCAAAAAATAGAGGAAATAAGAGTTAAAGTTATTACTCCCTTAGTTAAATTTCGCCAAAATATCACTAGAAAAAACGGGTACGAAATATCCCGGGCGGTTTATGAACTGTTAGAAGATATAAATATACAAGAAAATATACGCAGTTTTTGCAAAAGCTCATCTGATATTCTTGACCTATTAAATGCGGAGGAGCAGGGGCGTCTCTGGAATATACTAATGAACTCACTGGACCAAACTGCTAATATCTTAAAGGATATAAAAATAAATCCTAAAAGATTTAAAAAACTCTTGAAAATTGTAGTACAGTCCGAGAATATGTCATTTATACCCCAAGGTTCGGATGAAGTGACTATAAACTCCGTGGACAGACGAGAAATATCAGAGTATAAAATCTTATTTATAATAGGTGCCCAGGAAGGAGAATTTCCTCAAACATCTGTCAAAATGGGGGTTTTTAATGATAACGAAAAAAAGATGCTCTCCTCAGTAGGCATGGAATTATTCGATGATTTCGAAACCATCTACGACAAAGAAAGATTTATTACGTATTGGGCACTGTCCTCAGCGTCAGAAAAACTCTACGTCAGCTGGGCATCTTCGACAATATCGGGAGAATTTATGTTTCCCTCCGAGATTGTCCGGGAAATAAAATCCATTTTTCCAGAAATTAAAATCCTCGACAAATACTCTATTCCCCTAAACGATTGGCTGTGGGCTGAAAAACCGTCCTTTGAGATTTGTGCAAAAAATTGGAACAGCAAAAATGATATATCATTATCGTTGAAAAAATATTTTTT
>CAQJOC010000139.1 GCA_948815685.1 uncultured Eubacteriales bacterium
CCTGTGCATTGGAATTTTCAAAAATTTCTGTAATTACTGCACCGCCGGTATTCGATTTTGTCCCTGAAACGTCCGAAGTTTGCATTCCTATATCTGCCTTTCCTCTTATGTAGCCGAACTCTTTTAAATCATTAAGAGGCTTTTTGAGATTATTTACGGGAATTGCAAAGCCGATTGTATCGGACACGCTTTTTGACTTGGAGATTATCATACCGATAAGTTCCCCACGCAGGTTAAACAAACCTCCCCCTGAACTGGCGGAATTAACCGGTGCGTCAATTTGCAAAAGTGTTAATGTTTCGTTATTTATTGTTAAAGTTCTTTCCAAAGAACTTATTATTCCTTTTGCAACTGAACCGAAAGCTTTTTCAAAGGGGCCTCCTATGGCTACGACGCTTTCAGCAAGACGTATGTTTGCCGAATCTCCAAATGTCACCGGCTGTAAACCTGCCGCATCTATTTTTATCAAAGCAATATCAAATTCGCTGTCGGAACCGATAAGTTGAGCGTCGAAATTTTTCCCTTCGACTGTCACATTTATTTTATTCGCACCCGATATGACATGATTATTTGTAATTATATATCCATCACCGGAAACGATTATACCACTTCCGGAGTCAGAGGAACTGTACTGATTTAAAGCTTTATTTGATGAATATTTATTGCTTGAAGGCATTTCAGACGTAATTTCTACAATACTTTTTATGTTTCTTTCCGCAATTAAAGTAACGGAAAATTGAGAACTGTTTTGTGCGGAGGAATTATTTTCTATTTCTTCGTTAATTTCATTATTAGCAGGCTGAGAGTTCGATTGATTATTTTGAAAATCGGACGGAAACATTTTTACGGCTAAAATTCCTCCCAGTGTTCCGCATATAAAACATATGGTCACAGATAAGAGCGGTATGTAAATATTCGGGGTTTTATCAATAAGCTTATTTATAAAATTTTGTATTTCATATTTCTTTTCATGTTTTTGCTTTTCCTTTTCTTTAAAATTATCAATAGTTTCCTGAAGCGCATTTTCATTATTTTTTATTTCAGACTCAGTGTTTTTATTGGTGAATTTATCCATTTTAGCACCTCTATTCATAAAAAACATAAACTTTTTACACATATGAATTTGTGATTATGAAATATATTAAATAAAATTATCGCAATATGATAATATATTATAGTATAAAAAGTACACTTTGTCAATATGATGAAGTTTTCAAAATATTTGTGATATAATATAAAGTTTAGATTATTTGTAAAAATTTTAAAATCTAAACTTAAGGTCAATTAGGAATATTTATTCCATATAAAATAAAAAAGAGAAAAGCACAAAAGAAAAAATATAAAAGATAAAAGACGTAATAAAAATGATAAAAATAAAAGGGTGAGATTTTTGAAAAAATTTGTTTATGCGGACAACTCGGCAACGACTTTTATGTCAGATAAAGCTTTGAAAGCTATGTTTCCATTCTTTAAAGAAAATTTCGGCAATCCCTCGACTTTATATAGTACGGGAAGAAATGCCAAAAAGGCTCTTGAACTTGCTCGAGAAAAGGTTGCCGGATGTATAGGAGCTAACTCCGAAGAAATATTTTTTACCTCAGGGGGAAGTGAATCCGATAATTGGGCAATCAAGGGAATGGCTTTTGCTCAGATGAAAAAAGGAAAAAATCACATAATAACTTCAAATATAGAGCATCATGCGGTTTTACATTCAGTGGAATCTCTTGCTAGACAAGGTTTTGAGGTAACATATGTGAAATCCGATAAAGAAGGGCTGATAAATCCGTTTGAGATAGAAAAAGCAATAACGGATAAGACAGCTTTGGTAAGTATTATTTATGCAAATAATGAGATAGGAACGATACAGTTTATAAAAGAGATAGGAAATATATGCCGAACACATGGAGTTCCGTTTCACACGGATGCAGTACAGGCTATCGGCAATTTAAATATTGATGTAAATAAAGAAAATATAGATATGCTGTCTTTATCTGCACATAAATTTCATGGACCTAAAGGCGTCGGGGCACTTTACATTAAAAAAGGGATACGAATTTTAAATTTAATAGATGGTGGAGGGCAGGAAAGGGGAGAAAGAGCAGGTACCGAAAATATAGCAGGGATTGTGGGCATGGCGACTGCAATGGAAGATGCGTGCCAAAATATAGACAAAAAAGCAGAAAATATTTCCAAAATGAGAGACAGAATAATAAAAGAACTTTTAAAAATAGAAAAATCCAGAGTAAACGGAGATATTCAAAGGCGTTTACCGGGAAATATAAACATGTGTTTTGAAGGTATTGAAGGAGAATCTCTGATATTGAGGCTTGACATGGAAGGAATATGTAGCTCATCAGGTTCAGCCTGTACTTCAGGAGCTTTGGAGCCAAGCCACGTATTACTTGCCATAGGGCTACCTCATGAAATAGCTCATGGTTCACTTCGATTGACACTTAGTGAGTATAACACGGAAGATGATATTGATTATATTCTTGACAAAGTTCCAAAAATTGTGGACTACTTGAGAAAGATGTCGCCTCTTTGGGAAAAAATTAAAACGGAAAATTTGAAATAAAAAAACAATATGGAAAAAGGTTAAATTAGGCACTAAAAATTTAAAATTAAATACAAAAAAGGAGAATATATTATGGAATATAGCGAAAAAGTAATGGAGCATTTTGCAAATCCCAGAAATGTAGGGGAGATAGCCGATGCCGATGGTATAGGAGAGGTCGGTAATCCCAAATGTGGGGATATTATGAAGATGTATCTTAAAATAGATAAAAATGTAATATCTGATGTAAAATTTAAAACTTTCGGATGTGGAGCGGCCATAGCAACAAGTTCCATGGCAACGGAATTAATAAAAGGAAAATCGATAAACGATGCCTTAAAAGTAACTAACAAGACTGTTATGGAAGCTCTTGATGGTCTTCCTCCGGTAAAGGTGCATTGTTCGGTTCTTGCGGAAGAAGCCATAAGAGCAGCTCTTGCTGATTATTATACAAAAAAGGGAATAGACCCAAAACCTATTATAGGTGAAATTAAAAATTGCTGTTATAAAAATACAGATTAATTTCATATTATTTATAATAGACCTCCTGCGAAATCAAAACATACTCATAAATAAAAGGTAAAATATTGGGGTATAGATAAATTTATGATG
>CAQJOC010000140.1:0-1398 GCA_948815685.1 uncultured Eubacteriales bacterium
ATGGTCCTTGATATAGAAACCTCACCAATGCAGAAATACAGAAATGATACTAAAGCATCACTTGACTCAAATAAATCAGAGATTACAGGCATTAGTCTATCAGTCGAAAGCGGAACGGGGATATATATTCCCCTCCCGTCATCAAAATTATGAAAATGCAGATGTTCATGAGGTTTTCTCGTATATCAAATAGGAAATTTTGCTAAATGAAAATAAAACTGTAGTCATTCATAATGCTGTGTTTGAAAGTAGCTTCTTCTACGCTCTGGGCGTTGTTATGAAATGTAAGGTGTACGATACGATGGCAGCAGCCCAGCTTACTCTTAAGACAAATATGGAGTTTAGGAGCCTTGCTGATAGCGGTCTTAAAAAGCTGGTTCCAGAACTTTTAAAGGCGGAACTTCCGACCTTTGAAAGTGTAACAGAAGATAAATTTTTTGACGAATTAAATCTGGAAAATTTTGAGACTGGTCAGGTATAGAAGGATATGACCCTGAAAATCATAGAGTAGAAAGAATAATAAGTTTGATAGTCGTTGTGGATAAATCTGGATGGGGAAAAGCAATCAAGAATGATGGCATTATAAATTATGTAGATAAAAATGGAACGACAAGTGTTGAAGTTGAAGAGCACGGCATGATTTACCTGAAAGAAGAGTCGGATTCAACGAGTGCTTGGTACGCAATAGACAATTCTGAGGGCATATTTGAAATAGGATCACGCTTTTGGGTAAGATGGCTCAGCAAAGAAAATGATCCAGACGAATGGTGGTATTATTATAAAAATTTAGATGATGAGTACAAGAACTCGGTAGACTCAGGCAGACTGTGGATATTTTTGACAGGTGTGACGGCGCCGAATGGTGAAGAATATACAAACTTTAATGCAAATTTGCCATATTATATAGAGCTCGGTGAAGATTGGGACGAGGAAGATATAAATGCAGTATTCATTGGTAGAGGATCAGATGAGATCGTCGATATTACATATATTTATGACATGAAGTATCCAGCAGGAAAAAAAGAGTTTGCAAAACTTGTATTAAAGCATTTTTCACCGTATGCAATTTATGACAATTTAACATATGAAGAAAGGAAAGAAGCTCTAGAAAACGCTGACGTCATTGAAACGGCAGACCATCAGATGTACTTCGTTAAAACAGGAGGTAATATATCGATGATTTTAAAAGGAGCAGTGATACTGGGAGCTGCCTCAATATTGGCAATTATATCTTTAAAAAAGAAACGTGAAGATTAAGAAATTTTATTAAATAATTCTAATGAAATGCCGTTTAAAAAATTTATGCAAAACATCCTCGGCTTTTTGCTGGGGATGTTAGCTTTAAAGCATTATAATTGCTGAAATGCTAATTCAGAGATTTAAAAACTTTCTTTAGTG
>CAQJOC010000140.1:1408-3122 GCA_948815685.1 uncultured Eubacteriales bacterium
TCGAAAAGACAATGATCCGATTGGAGTTAGAAACTTTTTTATTGCTCCAAAAGGTAAGGTTCTGATGTCGCTGGACTTTTCTCAGATAGAACTTCGTGTTGGGGCATTTTACTGCCGGGATGAAGCCATGATGGAAGTTTTCCGGGGTACCCCACAAAACGGAGCAAAGCGAAGTTTTGAAGGGGAAAAGGACGAGCAGCGGAGAAAGTGAAATTGAAAAATCTAAACTTTTGTATAAGAAAGTCAGGTATTTCACGAGAGATTGCGAAGAGGTAGAATTTGAACACGCAGAAATTTTTAAGTGAAATTTATAAAGGCTGCGATGCCGGATTTGTAACGATCACAGCTCTTCCCAGCAGGAAAACTCAATGGTTCAAAGTAGATGAAATTGAGAAAATAGCTAAATTTGCCGAAAGTATGGGACAAAAAACAAATGTATTTTTTGGCGTTGGACTCAGAAATAAGGTGCTCAAAAATGGCCTTAGAGGAAGTGAAAAAGACATCTCGTGTATTACGACTTTATATGCTGATATTGATGTTAAGGGTGATGCCCATGCTCAACAATCTCTGCCGGGAACTATAGACGAATCCGTTAATTTTTTAAATAACTTAAAAATAAAACCGAGCATTGTTGTAAGGTCGGGAAATGGGATCCACTCTTACTGGCTTCTTGATAAGCCTTTCAAAATCAGCAATGCAGATGATAGAGAGTTTATTGCTGGTCTGTTTAAAAATTTCGGAAAATATATAAACCTTGAAGCAAAAAAGCGTGGATGGAAACTTGATAATGTGTATGATCTTGCTCGTATTTTAAGGGTTCCGGGTTCGATTAACCATAAACTAAAAAATGGTGTTAAATGTGAAGTAGTCGAAAGCAATCTGCAAAGGTACAGCTTAGAGGAATTTAGTCAAGATTTACATTGTAACGATATGGGTTCAACCATTAGTAAAATTGCACAAGGTGTGGAAAAAGTAGTTGATAATTGTGAATTTATAAAGAAAGTATTGTATCAAAAAACTTTAATCATGGTAGAAATTATTTTATTGAGTATTTCCTGCTAAACGCATAAATTTTTTTACTATTACGGCATTAAATCTCTTGGAAACTCTCCCCAACTATTATCATAATCAATAAATTCATAACTACCACAAGCTAATATGACAGCTTTTACATTTTTTTAGTTGCATCTATTGCAATTTCATCTTTGCTTACCCTAGGGTTCCAACGTGCATCATTTGTCTTCGATTCTATATCTCTTGCCTCTTCAGTAGAAATTTTACCACTTTGTATATAATTTTTTATTTCCTTCATGTCGCGTTTTATTAAATCCTTATCTGCATTATTTGCAGTATTAGCTCTTAATGCTATAATGTCACCAGCTGTAAAGTGTACATGTTTCAATATAATATGGCTCATAAACATTCCATTTTTTATTACCAAAAGATTTAGGAAGTACTCAATAAAATAATTTTATATTACATTTATATATTATAATATTTTTTAAAATAATCAAGTTGTTTTTTGATAAAAATTCTCAATATAAATAATTTAATTTATTGATATTTTAAAAATAATAAAATTAAAAATGCCCATTTAGTATGAATTTTGTAATTAAAATATACTGACAATAAAATTTTTGTATCTTCGGACAATGCATCAGATATAGTGAAATACCTTTCTGACTACGAAAGTACAAATGATAAGTGTATTCCT
>CAQJOC010000141.1 GCA_948815685.1 uncultured Eubacteriales bacterium
GTAGGGCTTATCGCCACGCTCTCCTTTATAATAGCACGGATTGATTATCCCCAGCCACTCGTCCCACGGTATTATTTTTTCTATCTTTTCCAAAAATATTTTTTGTTTGGCTATCCATATTTTTGTTTTATCACTTTTTCTCTTATTTTACTACTGCGCGGTGTTGCCTTAAGCAGTTCAGGCGCATTTTTGTAAAATTTGAAAACCTGAATTTTTCTTTTTTTGATTTTCTTTATCTAGCATTCTCTATGACTTGGTTAAAATAAATATTTTTTCTGTTTTTTCAGACAACATCCAGAAGATTTTCTTATGCATTTTAAAGTGAAAACTTTTTCGAATTTTTGTTGACAAATGTAAAAATAAGTTATATAATTCTATATATTATAAAATAAAGAAGAGCAGGTTTGTTCTCACCTATGTGGCGGAATAGTCTTTCATGGGTAAATGTGTTTGCATATAATATTTAATGGCAGACATTAGTACGGACGAATTTGTGCCCGTACTTTATTTTTTATAAATTTTCGGAGGTGTGTGGAGATTACTAAAGAATTTAGGATAAACAGGGAAATAAAGGCTTCAAATGTACTTGTCATAAATTCGGATGGTTCTAAGTTAGGGGTATTGAGTTTACGGGATGCGTTGAATCAGTCGGAATCACAAAGTTTAGATTTGGTTCAGGTTTCTGCCGGAAATGTAGAAAATAATGTGCCGCCGACTTGCCGGATAATGGATTATGGCAAATATTGTTATGAGCAGGATAAAAAGAGTAAAGAAGCAAAAAAGAATCAAAAAGTTACAGTATTAAAGGAAATTAGATTTTCTGTTAATATTGGTGAAGGAGATTTTGAAACTAAGCTGAGACAAGCTAAAAATTTTTTAGAACAAGGGAATAAACTAAAAATAGTAATTAAATTCCGTGGAAGAGAAAATAATAATCCGTCAAGAGGATTTGAGATTATGAATAGATTTGCAGCGGAATGTGATGAAATTTCTAAAATTGAAAGTAAAGCTCAGGTTGAAGGTAAAAGCATGATTATGATTCTTTCGTCTAAGGTGGTTCAAACTAAAGCAAAACAGCAAAATAAAAGCAAAGAAAATGTTAAAGATGGAATTCAAAAAACTGTTTCTGACGAAAATGGTACGGAATCTAATGCAAATGTCAAACAAGAAGATGGCTTAGAACAGGAACCTGATAATTTTGACATTGTCAAAGGGCAAAATTCTACTGAAAAATTAGATAAAACGGATTCTGAAAGCAATAATTTAAATGAAGAGTCAGAAGAAGTAGGAGAACAAGTTAATAAAACAACTTAGACAAATAAATTACAAAATATTACTAATTAAGTAACTGAATTTTATAAAATAATTTCTTCACGTATATGTAGTAATTAAATAAAAAGATGAACTAAGGGAGTGTACGTTAATGTCAAGAATGAAAGTAAAAAAAGTAAAAGCTTATAAAATTAAAACACATACCGGAACCAAAAAGAGATTTCATTTAACGGGAACTGGGAAAGTTATCAGGTCACATGCGTATATGAATCACATACTTACCAAAAAGGCTCAAGGGAAAAAGAGACATTTAAGAAAAAGTGCGGTTGCGGATATTACAAATGCGAAAAGAATCATAAAGCTTATTCCATATAAATAAAAATCAAAAATATTTGAATCAATCTTTATTAAAGTTAAAAAATTTAATACTGTTATTTTAAGAATAATAAACGGAGGTAAATAAAATGGCACGAATAAAAGGTGCATTGGTTACTAGAAAAAGAAGGAAAAAAGTACTTAAGCTAGCGAAAGGATATTGGGGAGCCAAAAGTAAGCACTTTAAAATGGCTAAACAGGCTGTTATGAAATCGGGGAATTATGCCTATATCGGAAGACGTCATAGAAAGCGTGACTTTAGGAGGCTTTGGATTACGAGAATTTCCGCAGCTTGTAAAATGAGAGGACTAAATTATTCTACTTTTATAAATGGTCTGAAAAAAGCAAATATATCTTTAAATCGTAAAATGCTATCTGAAATTGCAATTTCGGACGAAAGTGCATTCACAAGTTTAGTAGAACAGGTGAAAAATATATAACAATATTAAAGCATTTGTATTCAAAAAAGGAAAGGCACAAAAAGAAAACAATAGGTATTCAATTTTATTCACTTGAGTTTTTAATTCCATTAAAAAACTTTTGGTTAGGCTCAAGTGATTTTTATGTAAAACCCTTATTTGGGCAAGAGGATATCCTAAATTTTGTGCAAATCTAAAGAGAAGTAAGATAAGATTACAAAATTTAGAAGTAATATAATGGATGAATGTAGAATAGATACTTATCCACATCATGAATATGGTATGCACCCTCGGGGACCAGCGAGTATTTGGGTTAATCTGTGGTAAAAAATATAAAAGACTTGGTATTGTTGCTACTAAAAAGGTTGTGTTCTGCTGCCCAAACTACTCATTGCAAGCTTATCTTTTTGCCTCCTTATTCTACTGAACGGAGTCTTAACGAAAAATTTTGGCCCCACCTTAAACAAGGTTTGCGTAATATTCTACCATTTTCGCCTTGATGCTTTACATGCCGTTTTAAACTGTGGTAACTATAGTAAAACAAGGGAAGCTATGGATGTTGATGAAATGGAAAATACTTTAGTATTTTAGACTTATAAAAATAAATATTTAGAAAAAAGTAAAAATACAGAAGCAAAAATATTAAAACCCCAGTATTCATGCCGTCTGGGAAATGGTCGAGGTGACAGGATTTGAACCTGCGGCATCCTGGTCCCAAACCAGGCGCTCTACCAAACTGAGCCACACCTCGTTATTTAATATATTGTAAATTATTTATTTTTAAATGTCAATAAACAATAGACCTCTGCCTTACGAGAATCAATTTTGATTCAAGACTCTTAAAATGGTACAAAAATCAAGAATAGGCTTTCTGCAAAAACAAATATTTGAGAGTTCTTACTTAAGGACAGACAATAAGACAGTTTGAAGATCAGAGAAAAGAGAAGAGATACGGAAGACTTGCCAAAGCAAACATTATGTTTAATTTTTGAGTCTGCTTTTCAGGCCCTCGATATCGTGTTTTC
>CAQJOC010000142.1:0-673 GCA_948815685.1 uncultured Eubacteriales bacterium
TGTAGCCTTTTAGGCTCATCTGCAAAACCACCGGCTATGCCGGTGGATATTTATTTGCAAAATTTAAAAAATATAACTTTTTTCAGTGTTTATTTATCTTGCCTCATCTATAATTTACCCAAGTTGATTTCAGTAAGATAAGCGGATATCTTCTGTAGGTTATATTTTTTTAGAATTTCTTGTATTTTTTCGGGATTAAAAGCTAAAAGTGATAAATAATTTAAATTTCCACAAAGAAAATCGGCAATATTTTTAAGTATAAAAACCTCTCTGTTAATATTTTCTTTGTCATTTTCTTTATTATTTTCTTTTTTTCTTAATTCAAGACTCCTCTCAAGCAATAACCTTGCTTCCTGATAACTTCCAGTTCTCAAACAATTACAAGCTTTAAGACTTAAATAATCAGGATCCATGTATGTAAAAAGTTTTTTTCTAAAATCTTTAGTCTTATAGTTGAATGAACAAAATAAATTTTCAGAATAAATCGAACCTTTTGTTGTAAGTCTTGTATTCGGGCAGCCCCCGAGGCATTCATCCCCAAACCTACACTCTGCACAATCTCCCAACAGGTCACATTTGGAAAGTTTTCTTCTCCAAGAAAATGAGTTGGAGTCTTCCCAAATTTCCCTTAAACTTCTTTCTCGGATATTTCCTTCTATAAAACTTTTATCTC
>CAQJOC010000142.1:683-3087 GCA_948815685.1 uncultured Eubacteriales bacterium
AAGTACATCCTAAAATATCTCCATTATGGAGGATACCAAAACTTCGGACTCCGGCATTACACCCACTCCAAGAGCCAACGCTTCTTAAAGAATTTATATAATCTGTTTTTTTATCGTAATACCCTATGCAATCCGCAGGCTGTATTTCTATTTTGTTTTCTAATGCCGTATCATAGCAAAAATCTATTATATCTTTAACGTCACCCGGCTCAAGAATCCAATCGGGATGCTCAGTAAAATTTCCCATCGGAAGTCCTAATTGAACTTGCCAAAGCTTAACTCCCATATCAATCAATTCTTTTTTTAGATATTCCAGTATTCCTAGGTTTGCTTTGGTGATAGTTGTTATACTTGCCGTATAAACGCCTAATTTTTCCAATATACCGAATGCTTTTTTAGCTCTGTCGAAAGCCCCAGGTCTTCTAATTTTATCATGAATTTTTTTTGTTCCGTCGATACTTATTGCCAGTGTTGATACTCCCGCATCTTTAAGTATTTTAGCCATTTCCTCTGTTATTTCCCATCCATTTGTTATAACATTGGCTTTAACTCCGTTTTTATTAAGTCTTCTTATAATCTGAGGTAAATCTTTCCGAATAAGGGGTTCTCCGCCCGACAAAGTTACCCATGTAAGTCCTAAATCTCCTATCATATCTGCAAGTTTAAGTGCTTCTTCGGTGCTTAGTTCTCCTGGCAATGCTGTCTTACATGATGAACCGCAATGTCCGCACCGCATATTACATCCCATGGTAACTTCCCAAACGCACGTTTGTGGAATATATTTCATATATCATCACATCATTTCTTTGATTTTATACATATTGTAATATATAAAACACATTTTACCATATTATAAATAAATATCAAGTTATTTTTCTGATTTTTATATTAGATATAACGATTTTTGCTGTTTGCATAATGTTTGTCCTCCGGACTTTCCAACCACTACCATTTCTTCTATTGAACCTCCATTTTCCATTTGGATTCGGGGCTCTATTGTGTAAACCCCGTTTTCTTGAAGAAACAAATGCGAACGTTTGGAACTTTCAGGAGCAATACTTGTCCCGGGGCTATGCGCCATTTCTCCCACCGGATGTCCTGTAGAGTGGTTATAATTCGGATAGCCTTTATTTATAATATAATTCCTTACAATTGAATCTATTTCATACCCTCTTTTTTGGGGATTGCAGTTTTCTATCCCAAGCGATATTGCTTCTACCAATGTATCAAAAACTCTTTGGACATTATCAGGTGCATGTGTTTCTCCATCTTTTAATACATACCCCATACGTTGCAAATCGCTTGAATATTTTCTTCCATCGTCAAGACAAAGTTTAACTCCAAAATCAAAATATATTGTATCTCCGGGGTTTAAAGTTCTTTCACTTGGCAATGAGTGTCCACCTTTTGCCAGATTAGAACCGACTAAAACAATCGGACATCCCGCCTTGTCCCAAGCAAATTCTTCTTTGACTATTCCGTAACTTTTGAAATAGTCCGGCTTTTTATTGAATTTTTCATGAAAAATATTAAAAATTTCCTTTTCCGTAACACCGGGTTTAATTTCCTTGAATACATCCTCTATTATCTGAAGTCCTCTATTTGCCGAAAGTTTCATATATTTAATATCTTCTTCAGATTTTTTGTCCATAAGTGTACAAATGATAAAATCCGCAGAATGAAAATAAACGTTTTTTCCGTTTTTTTCATAAAATTCCTTTATAAGATTGTATAAAAATTGATACGTTCCATGTCCTAAAACATCTGTGGCTGTGTCCATTACATCAGAATAATTAAGATAAATATTGCTTGGAAAGCCTAAATGTCGAAGAAAAGTTTTTATTTCTGTGGAAATTTCCGAACTTTTATTATAAATAATTGTTGAATTTCCGAAGTTTTTTATATTATCTGCATCAAGGCCATGCACAAGCAGAGCTATAGTTTCCTTGCTAACTAAAGATACTGCGGGAGCTGTCGTTTTTTTGGTGATAAATTTTCCAAAATATGGGTCGCTGTTTTCCGAACTATACATAATCCAGACAGAATTATCGTCAGGTAGGGCTTCCTTTAGTCTTTTAATTATTCTACTATGTCCTTTTTCTTGCACGATTTCATGTAATTTCTTATCGAATTTTTCATAAAACATTTTAATTACCTCCAACTATTTCTCCGCTTAGTTTTTTATTATAGTCAATGCAATTCATAGTAATCTAAGTTAAAGAAGATGAAAGTTTTATTCATAAATAACACTGTTTAGTATAATCCAATGTCATACTTAATTTGTATATTTCAAAATGCATATTTCTCTTTTAAACTGTGTTGACTATAAAATAGATATTATAAATTTTAAGATATATAGGATCATATACAGTATCGCTATTTAGATTTAAAATAATCTATAATA
>CAQJOC010000143.1 GCA_948815685.1 uncultured Eubacteriales bacterium
AATAGTTGTTTAATATAAAATAACTTGTATTATTATCTAAAATATAGTATAATATTGACAAACAACTTTTCGATTGGAGGATGATTTGTATGTATAAGGTCGGCGCAAGTGATTTTTTCCAATTCATAAAGGAAAATGAGAATGCAAAAAAGGAATTAATGGAAAGTTTAGAAAAGCACAATCTATTATCATTAGAAAAAAATAAACAAGAAGACGTCATGCTGGATGCAATGATAAAACTTGCAAAAAAATACAATTTTGATATTGATAAATCTGACTTAAAAAAGTCTTTGAACGAAGGAATAACAGAGCTAGATGATGACCAGCTTTTAAACGTTGCTGGTGGATTTGGTTTATTACCTTGGGCAATGTTATTATTACAGCTGTTTTCTTCTGGAGGGTCTGCTGTTTCAACGTTTTTCTCTAGTAAAAGCGCCGAGCCTACAACAAAAACGGCGATAGTTCAGAGTTATGACGAACAGGAAGAAACGGATTTATCAGACCTTAAGTTTAATTTTAAAGATAATGATAATTTAGACACAAATGATAACACACCAAGTGGAGATATTGATTTAGGCACGCCAGATGTAGAAGTCCAGCAAAATGCTGAAAATAAAATCGATGATAATGAACCTAGTGATGACACTAACACAGACTTGTCAGATGTTGACCTTCAACAAAGTGTCGAAAACAAAACTGATGACAACGCTTCAGGCAGCGACAATATTATTGCAGAAGCGTCAGATGCAAAAGACAATAACAGTGTTGAAAATGAAACCGAAATTACAAATGATACAACTGAAGCAGAAATAAATTTTAGCTTAAAATTGCTAGAAAGTTTGCCCAAAGAGGGTGAGCCTGGTTTTGAGGACTTCCTGGCACTTCCGAGTTTGGAAGGTTTAGGGGAAAATGAAAAAAAAACGTATGGACAAATAGAGAATATCGTAAATGAACTAGTTCAAAAAGTAAGAAGTAGAACTGATGTAAGTAAAAATGCCCAATTACCGGAAAAAATGAGAGTTGCAAAGGCAATATACCGCTGGGTAGCTAAAAATATACGTTACACAGATGAAAAACAACCGCAAAATGCTCTCTTTGTTTTTTCTAATGGGCGGGGCAATTGCAGAGGATATTCTGCACTTACTAATATAATGATGAGAATAGCTGGTATTCCATGTGGTTGTATAGGCTCTTTCGAGCATGCTTATAATACAGTTTATTTTGTAAACCCAGCTACAGGACAAGAAGGTTGGGTATTAATGGATTCGACTTGGGCAGCTCCGGTATCAGATAGAGACTTTCACTCAACAGGTTTAACTTTAGAAGAGTTCTCACAATTTAAAGAAAAAAATTTAATCAATAGTTATATGAATTGGTTGGCTGCAGTTTTTAATGATGATTCTAATGAGTTATCTTACTCAGGATATGAACGATTAGAAGAGGTCAATGCTACAAAAAATCCCGAAAAAATGGATAGAGTTGAGGAATATATTGCAAGGGTACAGGCCATTGTTGCAAGTATAATTCAAAAATACTCAGATAATATGTTGGACAATGTCGATAACATAAATGAAGAAATACAGACTGAACTTAATAAAATAAACCCAGACTATCAAGATATTGTTACGTTCAAAGAGTTCAAGGTTTTTTCGGAGACAGATGAAGAAATTGGTATAACTAATTTTTTTATTTCAGTAACAACATCGTTAAGTTATGATGAGGCTAAAGTCCTTGCAGAATTAAGTCACGATGAAGAGCAAAGCCTTGCAAACGATATTTTAAATAATAAAAATGCAATCAAAATGAAAACGTATTTGCCGAGCTTCTATAATCCTAATATGGATTTCACAGAGGCAAACATGAGTATACTTAAAAATCATTACCACAGAATAGGGTTGGTGGGCAATAGGTCTATTGGAGATTATTATGAAGGCAAGCAATACAACCTTGAAATTGATGGCCTTAAATATGAACTGCGCGGAAACGAAGGAAATGCCTATATAGCGATGAGCGGAGATAGCGATAACCCGCTTGAAAATGTGCAAATCCCAAGTGACTTAGCAGACCTTGGTATGAAATTCGTAATATGTAGCGGAATTAAATCAATAACTTTGAACGGAAATGAAACAATTGAAGGCGGTTCAGCATTTAACCTTGAAAATATAAACACAGAAGATTCTAACAAGTACATTGCAGAAGATGGCATACTTTATGCAAAAAATGCAAATGGGGCAAAAGGTAAAGCCTTATATCTTTTCAAGTGGAGTGGAGATATCGGGAACATTCATTATTACACTAATAAAGATTACAGTAATAATAAACTTGCCTCCATTGAAATTTGCAACTATAAAGGTGACGACTTTGCAAGTGTAACCTTACCGGAACAATTAACACAATTTAACGTGCCTATAAAAATAGGGGATGGGATTAAATCAATAACTTTGACAGGCAATCAAACAATTGATACATCGTATTTGCCAACCAGTCTTGAGGATATAAACACGGAAAATTCGAACAAGTACATTGCAGAAAATGGTACACTTTATGTAAAAACCGCAGATGGGTCAAAAGGCGATATTCTAGTTCATTTCAAAACAAATTAAAAGGGATAAGTGGTATTACATCAAGATCAAAAGTAAATATTATTACGACTAGAAAATGTTAAAATTGTTTTATCGTTTTTTAAGCGTATCTTTGAATTGCCCCCATTTTATAGGGACAGTATTATGGTGATTAGGCATATTTTCACCCGACTATTGATACAATGCTCAGTGTGTCGTGTGTTTTTGATGATATAAAAAAAACAAAAATATTTGGGTTTTAATAGAATTAGATTGTCTTTATAAATTTACATGTTAGAGTTTGGAAAGGATAAAAAAGTTAAAAAATAAAATTAAAATTGTATAATCCTACTTAGCTCAGTGGTAAGGCAGTTTGTTGTTAACCTCAGAAGTGTTGCTTAAAGCTCAACAGTAGGAAACAAAGAACCTCTATTTGATAAGGATC
>CAQJOC010000144.1:0-1261 GCA_948815685.1 uncultured Eubacteriales bacterium
GCCTTAATTCTGTTTTTATCTATCAAAACCAGCCTTTTCTCATTTTCGAGCTCTTTGACCTTTTCCACGAGCTTTTGCTCGGCTGTAAGTTTTGCTTCCTTTTCAAGTTTTGACTTAATCTCAGACTCTAATTTAATTTTTAAATTTTCATCTCGACCTCTCAAAAAATCATCTAAATCTGATTGATGGTTAAAAGTCTTAAATGGCTTAATATCTTGGCTTTGAGCTTTTTTTAATTCTAAATTATTGTTATCCATAGCAATTTCCCCCTCAAAAATTTAATTCTCAATTGTTAACTGTTCATTAGTTATAATTCTCTTGCACTTGTTGCATTTTATCTCGAATATTCCGTTTAAATTTCCAAGCAATCTATTACAATACAGACACCTCGTTTCGTGTAAAATTGCCCATTTTTTCGTCGCTTTTGTTTCTGACTTGATTGTTGCCATCTCCTTTTTCCTGTCCTTTATCCTGATAGTATGCAAGCCCTCTTTTTACTAAATCTATTGGGTTATCGGAAATTCCACCGAGCGTTACAATGTCTATCGGGTCTATAAATCCCAGCTCCTTTAAGATCGACATAGCCTGAGCTTTATTGAGCAAATTGTTTGTCCTGTTTCTAACAAACGTCGGCTCTATGTGCATTGGCTTTAAATCTATGTTCCTAAAGACCTTTAATATCTTGCAAATGATTTTTAGCATTTGTTTTTCGCTGCGTCTAAAATATCTTTCTTTGGTTCTTGCAACAACTTCAAGAGATGCCCAGCCATCTCGTAAATATACAGCTTCTCCGGTATCTCCACCGCCATTTGAACGAGTTTTTCTGTCTGGGATTCCGGTCATGGCATAGACGTAATCAATAAGTGTCTCGGCAAGCGTTTCGGCTTCATTTTGATTTACCTGTGAATTTACAAATTTTATGTCCGCCGGCTGTCCTGTGCTTGATGTTATTGAAATTGCAAGCTGTTCTTTTAGTTTTTCTAAGTCACTTTTTCCATCGGGATTTTTGTCTTTCAGTTCACAATTCACAAAAACTAAAATGGAATTTACCAGTTGTTCGACTGAGTTAATTCTGTCTGATTGCAGTTTGTTTAGGCCGTCAAGGATTGTTAAAACTGTTTCAAAATCGCCAAGTCTCCATTGGTTGTTCGGATATTCGATTATTGGAATATCACCTAAGAAATGTGGTTTTGGATAATCTTGTAGCAAATCTCCTGTTTTGATTTGGGTATTGACTCCACGAGTTTCAAAAATATATTGA
>CAQJOC010000144.1:1326-2177 GCA_948815685.1 uncultured Eubacteriales bacterium
AACGCTAAAACCGGTTTATGTTCGGCTTCTGATGAGTAAATAACTGATGTACATTTTGGATCCAGAATCGGTACTTCAAATGGGGCTGATTCACTGTCTTTGTCTTTGTTTTCTGAACCTTCATCTACACAAATTAAACGATATGCTGTTCCGCAGATTGATTGCCATTCTCCAAGCTGAGTATCCCCGCAAGCCTTGTCAACACTGTCCATCATGTTATTTAAGATTTCTACATTTTCTCGGCATTCTGCGTCTTTTGAGGCATATTTTATTGGCTCGCCCAAGAAATATCCGTTAGCGTTTCTGACTATCGAATATGCGTTATTTACTACAATTTTATTGTTTACGTCCTGTCTTATGACCTTATTCCTATCTAAAATTGGCTGCTTTCCAGTAAAATATCCTTCCAAATATGCGATTCGACGGCTGTTTTCCTCGTGTCTGAGCATCGCCCCATTTATGATTTTTACAATAGAATTTATGCTTAAATCACTACATGACGTGTAAATTACTTTGCGTCCAAAAAGATTTCGCATTTTCTCACCTCCATGAAACAAAAAAGAGAGCCAAAAACCCATTTTTAGGTAATCGGCTCTCTTGAAGCTCTTATTTTATATATTTAATATTTATTTTATCATGTATGGAAAATTTTTGCAAATATATATTTAGGTAATTCAATTACTTACGGCTAATTCCTCCATTATTTTCATAATTAGGTTACAAATATCCATAAAATCAATTCCTTGCGTATAAACAAACTCTTGTTGATATTTTATCCATAAATTTTTAATAGGTGCATATTGTTTTATTCTTTCAATAACTACTTTATAGTCTTTAAAAAGTCCTAAAGC
>CAQJOC010000144.1:2197-2995 GCA_948815685.1 uncultured Eubacteriales bacterium
CTTTCTTTTACAAGTTTCATATAAAGCTATAGAGAGAATGTTAATATCAAATTTATTTTTATAGAGCTTACAGAGAGTGTAAACGTCATAGTAATCACGCATTCTTGTACTATCTTCTCCTAAACTCAAAATAGCATGGAGTTTCTCAGACAAAACAGTTTCAATATTATAAGACATAATTTTTATTTTTCTATCTTCAAATAATAATTTATAATCATACTCTATCTCTTTCGGAGTAATTTTATCCCCTGTCGTTATATCTACAACTAGTGGAATTTTCATTTGCTCCATAAAGGCGGTAAGTGATACACGAAGTCCGGGATATAAGTCTTGAACTCGTATATCCACAAATCCATTTAATTTAAAAGTCACATCATCATCAATTTTTATTTCTAATATCTCGCTTAAAATATTTTGGGTTAATTCTTTTGATAATTTTAAACCTTTTAAAGTTGCGTCTAAATCCATTGTTGCTCTGCTTTCTATTCCCATAATTGAAGAAAGCAATACTCCACCTTTGATTATAAAATTGCATTTATATTTTGAAACTGAAATTCTTTCGAGTAAACGCTCTATCATGTAATTTTGCATTATAATTTGAGGGCTAAGTTTTGATTCTGCTGCTTTGTTTTTTATATGCTGACGTAAACTTTGTGCATTCTTTATATTTTTTCCCATATTTTCAATCAATCTCCTATAACAAAACAGATAAGTATTTTTTTATGGCTTGTTTTACTTTTAAAATCTCGGCATACTCATTCAATTTGCGTAAATTGTAGTTTTCGTTGTTAATGTAAT
>CAQJOC010000145.1 GCA_948815685.1 uncultured Eubacteriales bacterium
GTTATTGTAATAAGCAGAAAAAACATCTTTTAAAAATTTCTTTAATTTCTGCCATTTATAACTACGAACTGATGGTTTGGACTGTTAACACGAAAAACCCCACAGTAAAAATATTAAGTTTTTAAGGCCATAAAACGCACTTTGTTTGAAAAAATAGCCATTTAGTCTTCAAAATTTTTGTGAAATTTGAATTATATCTCTTTAGAAACACACTAAATTTTATTATAAAAATTTTCGTGTGAACAATCCGTAGGACAGGTTTTATAAAAACTCAAACACTTAATAAAAGCTCTGCATTGTTCGGATAAGGCCAATATTCTTCCGATATATTCACTTCTGCAATATCCACCGCTTTTCTAAGGCTATTCATAGCTGGAATAATTTTATTTTTACAATAATTTCCTATTTCCTTATGGTCTCCTTTTGATGGCGCACTATCCAATATTTCTTTTAGCTCAATTATTCTATTGTCTATTTCACTTAATATTGATGAAAATTTTTCAAGAATTTTTTCCATTACACTGCTGTCCAAATTAGGACAGGCTTTTTTATGCTCATTTATACACTCAGATAAATATTTTATATACTTTATTATAGCAGGAATTATCTCTCTTACAGACATTTCAAGCATTGTCTCTGCCTCAATTTTTAAAATTTTAAAATAATTATCCATCTGTATATCGCATCTTGACCGGATCTCTTTTTCAGAAAAAATTTTCCGTCTTTCAAATAAATCTACATTCTTTTTATCAACATAATGAGGAATTGCATCAGCCATTGTTTCTAAGTTTGGCAATCCTCTTTTATTTGCTTCTTCTCTCCAAGCTTGAGAGTAGTTATTCCCGTTAAAAATTATTTTTTTGTGATTTTTAATAGTCTCTGCAAGTAATTTACGAAGTTCTTCTTGAAAATTTTCGCAATTTTCAAGTTTGTCGGCAAAAAACGCCAATTCATCCGCAACAATTGTATTCAGCACCATATTTGCACCGGATATCGATTCACTAGAGCCAAGCATACGAAATTCAAATTTATTCCCGGTAAAAGCAAATGGTGAAGTTCTGTTGCGGTCAGTAGTATCTTTAGGAAATTTCGGAAGAACGTCAATTCCCGTTTCAAAAATATATTTTTCATGTTTGTCATATTTTATTCCATTTTCTATTGCTTCTAAAATTTCCATAAGTTCTTTTCCCACAAATACGGAAATAATTGCGGGCGGTGCTTCTTGTGCACCAAGCCTATGGTCATTCCCTGCACTAGCCACTGAAATTCTCAATAATTCCGAATAATCGTCTACTCCTTTTATAACTGCACATAAAAAAAGCAAAAATTGTGCATTTTCGTCTGGCGAATTCCCCGGTTCAAGTAAATTTACACCGGTGTCCGTTTGTAAAGACCAATTATTATGTTTTCCACTGCCGTTTACACCTTCAAATGGTTTTTCATGCAGTAAACACACCATATCATATTTTTCAGCAATATTTTTTAAAACTTCCATTATGATTTGATTTTGGTCGGTAGCTGTGTTTACAGGGGTATGTATTTGGGCTAATTCATGTTGTGCTGGAGCAACTTCATTGTGTTCGGTTTTAACAGGAACCCCTAAACGCCAAAGTTCAAAATCCAAATCTTTCATAAATTTTGAAACTCTCGGTCTCAAGCATCCAAAATAATGGTCACCAAGGTCTTGACCTTTTATAGGTTTGACTCCAAAAAGAGTTCGTCCACAGTAAACTAAATCTTTCCTTTTTTGTGATAACTTTCTATCTACAAGAAAATATTCCTGTTCAGCTCCGACAGTTGCAAAAACACTCTTTGCATCATCTATTCCAAATAATTTAAGTATTCTCAACGCCTGCTTGTTAAGTTCTCTTATAGACCTAAGAAGAGGAGTTTTTTTATCTAGGACTTCTCCTCCATACGAACAAAAAACTGTCGGGATACAAAGAGTTCCATCTTTTACAAAAGCGTATGATGTAGGGTCCCATGCGGTGTATCCCCTTGCTTCAAAAGTTGCTCGTAATCCTCCCGACGGAAAGCTCGATGCGTCAGGTTCTCCTTTTATGAGGTCTTTTCCGGAAAATCCCATAATTGCTTTTCCTTGATTATCGAAAGTTATAAAGCTGTCGTGCTTTTCAGCTGTAATACCTGTCATAGGTTGAAACCAATGGGTAAAGTGAGTAACGCCTCTCTCAATTGCCCAGTCTTTCATTGCCATAGCCACAGATTCTGCAATATCGAGACTTAGTTCACTATAATTATCTACTGCTTTTTTAAACTTCAGATAAATTTCTTTAGGCAAGCGTTCTTTCATTACGTCGTCATCAAAAACCATTTCTCCAAAAATTTTTGTAATATCTTTAGTATCTTCTTTATTCAAATTAACTCATCTCCAAATTTAATCGTTTGATTCCTTTAAAAACTTTTTCGCTTCATCCATAAATGAATTTATATCTTTAAATTCCCGGTAAATTGATGCAAATCTTATGTACGCCACCTCATCAAGGCTTTTAATCGCATTCATTACTTCTTCTCCTATATATCTGGACGAGATTTCCCTTTGTGCTAAATTCTGAAAATATAGTTCTATTTTGTTTACTATTTTTTCAATTTTTTCTATAGAAACAGGACGTTTTTCACAAGCTTTAAGTATTCCTTCAAAAAGTTTTTTTCGGGAAAAAATTTCCCTGGAACCATCTCTTTTTATAACTAAAAGTGGCATCATTTCAACATCTTCAAATGTCGTAAATCGTCTTGAACATTTGATACATTCTCTGCGTCTTCTAACGCGTCTTCCTTCATTAGCCGATCTTGATTCAAGAACTCTACTGTTCTCTGAATTGCAATATGGGCATTTCAAACTTTTCACCTAACCATTTCCTTTAAACTTATAATTAATTTTATCAAATAAGGGTATTGATGTAAATATTTAAGTGTATACTAGGTTCTGTTCACACGAAAAGGAAAGTGGTATAATAAAGGTATGAAA
>CAQJOC010000146.1:0-1091 GCA_948815685.1 uncultured Eubacteriales bacterium
AATCGAGTTATTATACATTTTGTACGCAAGATTTTATATCACATTTCAGGTGTAATAATAAACTTCAAAAATCTCGAGAAAGTGTTTTTATATAAATCAGCCTAGAGACCATATTAAGGAATTCACTCTCTATGTATACTCCTAGCTCTTCCATCCTATTTATGTGTTCCACATATTGATCCAATAATATACTTATTTTAATATCTTTGATGTCCAATTTATTCTTATTTACCAGATGTAAAAGTAAATCTAAAGGGCCTTCGAAGGTTTCTAACTTATATGAAATTTTATCCATTTACATAAACGCCAAAAACGGCAGACTTCCCACCTGAATTACGAAAGTATATATGGTCTTTCTTATAAACATCAAAGGTATATCAAAAAATCCGAAAAGCATAAGACCCATGAGCGATAAAAGTATTACCGGATAATACTTATAGTAGTTAAATAAATATCTATCAGGAATTAGGCATTCTAAAATTTTATATCCGTCAAGGGGCGGGATAGGCAAAAAATTGAAGGCAGCTAAAGATATGTTGATTAGTATATAGTAAGAAAGAAACTTTTGGAATAAATTTATTGGAATTCCCGTTAAAAACGTGGTTCCGTTTAAAAGCACAGCACCTACTATTGCAGCAATAATATTCGACAAGGGGCCTGCCAAAGCAGTTAAAGCCATATCTCTTTTGGGACACTTGAACCCTCTCGGGTCTATTGGCACAGATTTGGACCACCCGATATCAAAAACCAAAATACTAAATGCTCCCAAAGGGTCGAAATGCACCGCAGGATTTAAAGTCAAACGCCCGCTGTATTTTATAGATTTATCCCCAAGCTTGTATGCAACAAATCCATGAGAAAATTCGTGCAAGGGCATTATTAAAAATATTATCACCAAGGCTGCCAAAATTCGCATAATAACATCAGAAACAGTAATACCGGGTTGCAAAAACCACATCATTAACACCTCTCGGAAGCATTATAACATTTAATTTCTGTGGTTACAATATAGTAATTAAGAATTCGCTCAAATTAAAGGGGCTTGAATTTGGGGGGAATTCGCACTTACACGGTTATCGAATCAGCCAGAT
>CAQJOC010000146.1:1118-2974 GCA_948815685.1 uncultured Eubacteriales bacterium
CTCTTATATTTTTAATCTCTGCAATATTTAAAAATTTCCCCATTTTATTTCTGTAGAGCACTATAAGTTTTGCCTTTGCTGCTCCTATTCCCTTGAGTCCGTTGCAAAGCTCAGAAACAGTTGCTGTATTTATGTTAATAGGTTTAGTTGGTTTTACCTTTTTCTTGCCGGATTTTTTGTATGTTTTTCCTTTCCGCATAGCTTTCTTGGATTTATTTTTCTTTTGCTTTACCTTTTTCTTTACTTTTTTAAGGTTATTATTTTTTAAATCGCTATTTTCCAAGGTATTATTTTCATTTACCGCTAAAGGAGGATTGTTAATATCTGCGCTGTTTTTATTTGTATAAAAATCATAACAGAGGAACCCCATAAAAGTTAAACATGCACACCAAAGAGCAGCTTTTTGAATTTTAGACTTATTTACCATTAATATCCCTTTCTATGTTTTATAATAATATTATCATTTATGCTTAACTTTGTCAAATTAAATTCTATTGCTGGCAGGAAAAATTTTTTATTTCTTTTTTGAATAAAAAACAGCAGTGTAGACTGCTAAAATGTTACTTAATATTTTTTATTAAAATAAAGAAGTATCACCCATTTACCTTGCCTAGTAAAATTAGCAGGTATTTTCGGTGATACAATGCCCTTATTATTAATTACTTTATAGCTATTGTATGGAAGTTTCTAGGTAATCCTCTAATTCTTTTTCTTCTTTTTTCTTTCTTTTCTTATCCATAATCACGAATAATGTTATAGACAGAGACATTATTGTTATTACAGCAGTAATTATTCCCGCGACGAGTACAATAAATGCGGAATTACTTTTTTCTCTCATTGCAATCACTCCTTCTATAGATGTTAGGTACAATTATACCACATAAATAGAATAAAATATAAGAAATTTTGGCAAATAAATGTTATATTTGGATTAAAGATATATACTTGTAATTCGCCATACAAAATTTTAAAACAGAATATTTTACAAGGCTACTTCTTAGTATAGGCTGGAAGGTATATTCCCAAGATTTTGTTTAATTATTAACTACCTAATTTGAGAATAGTTTTACATTTTAGTTTTTTAAAAAGATTGACAGTCTACACCTTTTAAGGATATAATTATATTATCTTTCATATAAAAATTTAACATGGGGGAGAAATATGAACTTAAAAGATGAGTTTATAAATATTTACAAGAAAAATATAAAGAGAGCAGGTTCCGAGGACTTGCTGAAATGGCTGCCTACAACTGATTTTTTCACTGCACCCGCAAGTGCAAAGTATCACTGTGCATGTGAAGGAGGATTGCTTTTACATAGCTTAAATGTTTATAAGGTCTTAAATGAAAGATATTTTGACAGTGAGACCGATAGTGCCGAAAGTTTTGCGATATGCGGACTTTTACACGATTTGTGTAAGGCTCAATTTTACAAATTAACAACTAGGAATGTGAAAAATGAAGTTACGGGTGTATGGGAAAAACAACCTTTTTACATGATTGAGGACAGTTTTCCATATGGTCATGGAGAAAAATCAGTTTTTTTGATTGAAAGATTCATGCGTTTGAAAACATCAGAGGCTATGGCTATACGGTGGCATATGGGGGGATTTGACGACTCTGTAAAAGGCGGAGGATTTTCTATGAGTTTGGCATTTGAAAAGTTTCCGCTGGCAGTAAAGCTTCATATGGCTGATTTAGAGGCTTCATATTTAAGAGAAAAACGCACCTCGGAAGTTGCGCATTAAGGGGATTTTAACAATGCTTGTTTGTACAAACCGGGCATAATATTATCACTTCTTAAAGCATAATAA
Organism: uncultured Eubacteriales bacterium; assembly: GCA_948815685.1. GTDB lineage: Bacteria > Bacillota > Clostridia > Oscillospirales > Acutalibacteraceae > CASPLG01. The sequence continues at coordinate 2,931 of CAQJOC010000146.1, forward strand.
TTGTTTTATTTGGGTGGTGTGAATTTGATTATACTTTTGCTTAA
>CAQJOC010000147.1 GCA_948815685.1 uncultured Eubacteriales bacterium
CTCAAAAAAGGGACTGTAATTGTAATGGATAATGCTTCCTTCCATTAGGCCTCCTGCAAAATTAAGACAAAAGTTCAAAATTACAAATAGGAGATATTAAATTAAATCTAAGTACGAAGCGTTTTCTGCGATTTCGATATTTTTCAGATAAGATTCTAAAACGTTTAATAAAGGCTATAGCATGCTCATTTTGGACTCTTTCACTTGAAATTTTATGGTTATTAGCTTTCTCTGATTTTGTAAGGGGATGTTTTTTTGTTTTCTTTTTGGGAAATTTCTGAATTTTTGTGAAATTTGCTAATCCCTTTAAATTCAGTGTCGACTACGACTTTAAATATTTATGAGAACTCTTTAGACTGTTTTATAACCACAAATTGAATTTATGTAAATTTATAGTAAAAAGATTAAGATATTGACAATATATTTCGTATATGTTATCATAATAATTAGTAGTTTTTATCAAAATTACTAATGTAATTTTTAGGAGGTAATTATTATGAGTATGAATAATGAATCGAAAGAGTTAAATGAGCAAATAATGGGAAATATCGATGGAGGTACTTTACCAGAAAATATTTCAAAAGATACGTCTCAAAATTCGCTGGTTAACGGAGCTGAAAAATTAGATGATGGGGCTCTTATTGGAGCTGCCGGTGGAAGTATTTTTCAGAAAAAAATAAAAGGAGCGGAAGATGTCGGGCTGTATCAACAAAAGAAAATTTTTAAAGGGGATAGGTATGTTGATAGGTATACAGGAGAAAATTATTCAGTAAAAGATGCAAAACAAATTGTGAAAGAAAGGCAAGAAATAAGTCAGGCCGCCGGAAAACCATTTGATGACGTTATGAATGAAGATTGGGATATATCGTTTGATTAAGATAAATAAAAAATGGTAATAAAAGAAAGGAGTGTATTATGCCTGATGTAAAATTTAAAAATTTTTATACACAGAAAGAAATAAATAGATTGAAAAAAGAAAATTTAGAAAATTATATCAAGCTAAGAAAAAGAATTTATAAAAAATGTAATAAAATTAATTTTATATCTAAATCAAGGAATAAAAGGAGGCTAAAAATAGCTAAAAAGATATATTTAGATAAATATGGAAAAGAACTTAAAAATAACGATCTTGATCTTGATTTATTATCATGTTTTTCGGTAAATGAGTTAGCTAAATATGCCCCTGATAATGTTAAGGATCCTCTCAATATGGGTATTAAAAAAAGTGATAGTAGAAAAAATACCGGAGTTTATCTGTGGAAACATGGTTATGATGTCGGCGGATATATCGGTCACGGAGCCCAAAGTGTAATTTGGGCACTTAAAGGTAGTAATAAATGTATAAAAGTTACATGTTCTTCCAAAAAAGATTCTGGGTTTACCAAAATCGAATTCAATATTTTAAAAGATTTAAATGCGGCACTTGATAAAAGAAAGACTAGTTCCGATCAAAAAGAAACATTCATAGTTAAGCAGGCAGATAAACGCTTAAACCTAAATAATCCTGTTGCTAAAAATTATGGTGAGAAACTGTCTGATAAACCATCTCCATCAAAAAGATACTTATTTGAAGCGGACAGCGCAAATGGTGATATAAAACAATATGTGAGGGAAAAACATGATTTAGACGAAATAATCAGTATGATGAAAGATATTTTCAAAGGTATATATGCTTTGCATCAACTTGGATGGTCTCATAATGACCTTTGTCCGGACAATGTACTATATTTACATCAAAGAATTGAAAAAATTAAAAAATTTAATGATAATATAGATAAAAATAAAATTTTAGAAATAAATAATACAGATCCAATGATAACATATTCGCTACCTATGCAGACAAATGGAGAGAAAAACACTAAAATAAAATTTAAAATTTCTGACTTTGGAGCATGTACACCTATAAAATCAAGAAGACGTTCTCCTGCCGGTAGAGGAGGGTATTGTTGCCCCGGTCACCAAAAAGCAACTGCCCCATATGAAGTGGAACGTAAAGATGTTTATTCCGGTGGCTGTATTGTTCTACACAGTCTTTTACAGTTAAAAGGTCCTCCGAAGCAAAGTCAGCTTAATTACATTGCAGTTAAAGGACCTTTTGATTCATATAATCATTTTAATCTTGAACGTCTGTACGGCCCTGCTAACAAAAATAAAGTTATTTGCATACTTACATTATTAAACTACTTTTTACAGCCCAATTGCCACAGCCGTCCTGATACTAAAGAGGCTTTGCGATTGATTGTGCAAACATTTAAAAAGGCAAATTAAAATTCCTTCAAAAAATATAGAAAAAGTCAAAAGCTGAAAAGGAGAAAATATTGGAATCCTAATTCACATAACCTCAATTAACTTAATAGTCTCACATGGGATGTCGCCTGAAGTTTTATAATTTCTTTATTTTGCAAGACATTGTTAAGGAAACACTTCACAAAAATTATATAGCGATAATACCTCGTTAAATTTTCAAACAATTATATAATAAATTCATATAAATATTTATTAATTGTTAAAATTCATTGTTATATAACTAATAATATGCCTACAAATTTTATTTGAACTTTATAGATAGGAAACACCGAATAATACACATCAATAATGCCCTAAATGCAAAAAGAAAAAATCAAAGGAAAAATCCCCTTGTATTATAGAGTAGTAGTTTTTATAGCTCCTCTCCAAGAGCCGTGCTACACTGTTTGGGATGCTGTGGATTGGTTAAAATCACCTATCGCACGACGATTCAAGGTAGGCTCCAACCACAGCCCTTTGCAATATTGTTAATCAGTTATATACCGCCCGACGGTTTATTTAGAGCTTATCCCGAAATTAGCGATGAACCCGAATAAGCTTAAGCCAAACAATAACAACGCAGGCAAATTGGCGTAAGGCCATGTAGTTTTGAGCCTT
>CAQJOC010000148.1:0-2576 GCA_948815685.1 uncultured Eubacteriales bacterium
GCATTAAAGTCACCGTTCTCTTCCTCACAACGGTGACTTTTTTGACAGTCTGAGTAGTTTTACAATGTAAAACTACTATTTCCTGATTAAACTATATAATATTGTATAAAATTAACATTTGTTTTGGGCTTTCGGTGAAAGACCTAAGAGGATTACTCAATTTCTATAAATTTATTGCCTTTAAGTTCATTAGGATTCTTTTTAGGGAATGTAATGATTAAAACACCATTTTCAAATTTTGCTTTTATGTCTTCACTTGAAATATGGTCTCCTACAAAAAATACTCTCTTGTAGTTTCCTCTGTAACGTTCCTTTTTAATATATTTGTGTTCAGAATCTTTTTCTTCAATGTCGGAATTAGCTGAGGCACTTACCGAAAGATATCCATCATCAAGCTCTATCTTGACATTTTCTTTATTAATTCCGGGCAAATCCATAATTATCTCATAATTACCATCTTTTTCTCTTAAGTCTGTTTTCATTACGGCCGGTACATTCTTTTTTGTTGACGAATATGACCCCGGAAAATATTTTTCTAACGGATAATCCATAAAATCGTCAAAAAAACTTTCTCCGAAAAGGCTAGGTAACATTTTCATAAACAAGACCTCCCAAATATTATACCTCACTTGGAATTATGAATATTTTTCAAATGAGTTGTAAAATAAATTTATCTTACAATAATTATGATAATAATATTTTTTAGCACTGTCAAGCATAGAGTGCTAAATTCACAAATTGTTTACAATCAATTTGTGATATTTTAAAAATATAGTAAAATAATTCGAAAAATGTAAATTCAAAAAATCAAAAATTTTTCCTTTCCCCCTTTTTATTATTAGACTAAATCTCCTGAGAAATCAAAATATACTCACAAGTAAAAGGCAAAATATTGGGTTATGGATGACTCTAAAATGGAAAAAATTTGCAAATTTTAAATTCTATTTATAAAAAATATAAGATTTTTAAAAGCTCGAGTTGATTTTGTGGGAAGCCTAGTTTTGATTTTATCTCACTTTAGGCGAAGGCTCTATAATTTTGTGTTATGTGAAAAATATTTGTTTTTTTATTTTTTTCCATTGTTCTTCTCTTATTTTATATCTACTCATTTCTCTATTTTAGTCATTTTTTATTTTCCAGATAAGCCATAATTTAAGGACTATTCACTATATATGTTATATCTTAATATGAAATAAAGCATTTTCTCTATTTTAGCATATATCGAGTTAAAATCACTGAGAGGAAGTGGATTTTTCCCTTTTCCTATTTCAATTGTAAAACCAGGTCTACTAAATTCGCTGATAAACCAATCTTTAAATCCCCCACCGACAGCCAGGCCTTCCGGGGAGCTTACCTTGTATCCACTTAATTGTGCTAAAGTTTTTGCAATTTTTAAAGATTCAACAGGTGTTTTTTTACCATAGTCCCAATAAATTTCCTCGCCTTGACTATGAAAAGCAAAAGCATATTCAAAATTTGATTCTCTGCAAAGTTTTGTAATTGCCAGTGTTTCGGGCTCGCTTTCGGGACAGATTCCGCCGTATCGTGTCTTTCCGGGACCTATTATTCCCATTTTTTTTTCACGTCTGTGTAAATCTTCCCAACCTGCATTGAAATTGTGATTTATATCAACACCTCTTGCATTAGATTGCCACAGTTTTAAATTTTCAGTCTTTTGAAATAACATTTTGTATTCATCCGCAGAGAAATTTCCCGGTTTTTCAAATGCTTCTTCACCTTTTAAAGAAATTTCCACACCATCTGGATTTACACAAGGAACAATTGTTAACCCTCTTTTTTTTAATAGATTTGTATAAAGTTTATTTCCTTGATTTATTTTTTCACTTAAATCGTGTATAAATTTTAGTAAAACGAGACTTGTAAGCCATTCCATACCATGATAAGCTCCGGTTAATAAAATGGATTTTTCTTTTTTCCCTATATATAAAACAGGGATTTCTCGATCAAGTAAGCTTTTTGAGAGAGTTTGTTTTTCTATAAAATTAAAATTGTTAACTAGTTCACAAATTAAAGATTGTCTTATTTTTTCATCTGGAAGTTCAGCGTCGAATACCAATTTTTTTATAAAATTCATAAAAATTCTCCTAACGCTTTATTTATATGCAAGATAATAAATATTGTGAAGTATAGAGAAATAATTTTATAAGTTTAAACTCTAAAAACAAAAATATTTTTTCACAATCTTCTTGTATTATAAAGTAATAGTTTTTATATCCCCTCTCCAAGGGCTGTGTTACACTGTTTAGGATGCCTGTGGATTGGTGTCCATCTCTTACCGCACAGACGGTTTCAAAAAGGCTCTAACCACAGCCCTTTGCAATTATTGTTAATCGGTTAGATACCGCCCGACGGTTTATTTAGAACAAGGTTGTAAGAGCAAAGTGTCCTGTGGTCTTAAGGGCAGTGACCCCCCCAAACCGGACAATGTGAAAATTTAAAAATAAATCTTCTGTGATTGTAATATTATAGCAAATTAAATAAGCTAATTTCAAAGCAAAAAATAAATTCATTAATTTTTACAACTAAATCAACGTAGCAATCAATATTAGAATTTT
>CAQJOC010000148.1:2587-2826 GCA_948815685.1 uncultured Eubacteriales bacterium
CCCATGGATAAATCACAAATCAGCACTTTGACATTGCCATTTGTCTTATTTCAGCAGGAGTATAGCCATTACCGGTAATTCTGACATTATTGTAATAATACATATAATTATCAATGAGACGATATGACTCAGAGATAGTCCCGGGTTTTTCTAAATATAAGCATTCCATTTTGAAGATACTATAAAAATTCTCCGCACATGCATTGTCCCCCGGGTGACCCTGGAGCGGACATTGAAAT
>CAQJOC010000149.1 GCA_948815685.1 uncultured Eubacteriales bacterium
TTTTTATCTTTCGTCTTACATTTTATTTTTTAAGGCAAAAATGTATAAAGAGTAAAAAATAAAGATAAAATTCCAAGAACTACTGTCGACAAACTGAATACTGTACAAATTTTTACTTCACTCCACCCCAACATTTCAAAATGATGATGAATCGGACTCATTTTAAAAAGTCTTTTGCCTTTTGTTATTTTAAAATACGCAACTTGTAAGATTACTGAAAGCATTTCGCATATATAAACTGAGCAAAGCAATATTAAAATAAAATACTGCCTCATCCCGAATCCGATTGCACAAATCATACCACCTAAAAACAGCGAACCGGTATCTCCCATAAAAACTTTTGCGGGATGAAAATTCCAAATCAAAAAGCCCAAACATCCTCCGACTAAAGCAGCAGCTTCAATGCTAAGTCCAAACATACCATCTATACTTGCAATTATCATCATAAAAGTTCCGACAAAAAATGTGATCGAAGAGTTTAACCCGTCAACTCCGTCAGTAAGATTAACGGCATTCACTATTCCTACAATGACAATTGCAGCCAGCGGCCAAAATAAAATTCCCAAATCTATATACTTAAAAAACGGTAAACAAACCAGACTCAAATTTGATACTCTCATTGACAAAGATGCGAAATAAAGTACAAGCAAATATCCCCCTGCAACCAAAAATTGCAAAATGAGTTTTTGTTTTGCATTTAAACCTTTATTTTGCTTCTTTACTACCTTTATATAATCGTCTAAAAATCCGATTAAGCCATATAAAATTGCCATTATAATCCCTGCATATATTTTTAAAATCATAAATGGAGTTTCAGTGACTTGTAAACCCTGAAGTCCTGATGTGTAGTAATAAAGAGGCACACATACAAAAGTCGAAACAATTATTCCCAGTATAAACATTATCCCACCCATTGTGGGAGTCCCTTGCTTTTTTTTGTGCCAACATGGACCAATTTCAAGTATCGTTTGACCATACTTAAGTTTGTGAAGAAAAGCTATAAATTTTTTCCCTGAACCTGCTGTAATTAAAAACGAAATTAACGCTGCTGCCATTGTCCACACACTATTCATAATAAATACTGCCGCCCTCTTTCTCTTCATTTTCCTTTTTGTTTATGCGTTCCTTTACACTGAGAATTTTCACTTTTTGTTTGAGATTTTTCATTTTTATTTTTCATTTTTATTATTTATTTTTATTAAAAAAGCACCTTGTATATTCCTTTTATAGCTCTCTATTTTGCTCTATTATATCATATTTTTATTACCGCAACCACATGTAAAGTTAAATAACTTTAAAAATATAAATTTAAAACCAATTAAGAGGCTTTTTCACTTCTCTTTTGTAATTTTATCCTGTTAATTTATATTAGATATATACCAAACATTAATCTTAAACAAAATGTTTTAAAGAAAAATTTTTCTCTAAATTGCCTCAAATTTCTTCTTTTGATATAGACCTTAATTATATGGGTATTTTTACAGGGTGATTTAACTTTTTAATTTGTAAATCGTTTATACGATTTTAAGGGGTTTAGCTATAAATAATGCAATTTTAGATAAAAACGAATAAAATAATAAGAATAAAAATAGCACATAAACTATTGTTAAACAGTAGAGTAAATATAAAATAGAAAATAAATCGACTTATGAATAAAATAAATTTATAAAGAATAAATGGAGGGAATATTTTGAAAATAATATTTACAGGTGGTGGAACCGCCGGACATATCAATCCTGCACTTGCTATCGCAGAACTTATTAGGGAAAGAGATCCCGCTTCTGAAATCTTATACATAGGTGCAAAGGGTGGTATGGAGGAAAGACTGGTTAAAAATGCCGGATTTAATTTTGAAAGCATTACAATATCTGGATTTTCAAGAAAACTTAATTTTCAAGGTATTAAAAAAAATCTTAAAACTCTTAAAAATATATTTGTAGCAAGCAAACAAGCCGGAAAAATTCTTGATGAATTTAAGCCAGATATATGTATGGGAACAGGGGGATTTGTGAGCGGTCCTCCACTTCGTGAAGCATACAAAAGGAAGATTCCGTTTGTTATACATGAGCAAAATGCTTTTCCGGGAGTTACAACTAAACTTTTGGCTAAAAAGGCAAAAAAAGTTATGCTTGCATCTGCTGCTGCAGAAAAATATTTTGACAAATGCTGTGATATAGTCATAACAGGTAATCCTATACGTGGAGATATAAAAAGTTTATCTAAAGAACAAGCCAAGGAAAAGCTAGGTTTGGACAAAAGACCAACTGTTTTATCTTTTGGTGGGAGTCTTGGAGCCAGAAAAATAAATGAAGCGGTTGCTGAATTAATCGAGTGGAGTGTAAAAGGGAATAAATACAATCATTTGCATGCTTATGGCCAATATGGAACATGGTTTAAGGATTTACTTCGTAAAAAAGGTGTAAATCCCAATACCGACGGTCTTATTATACAAGAGTATATAAATGATATGCCCATCAGAATGGCCGCTGCAGATATTGTAATATGCAGGGCGGGGGCAATAACACTTAGTGAGATTGAGGCAATAGGTAAACCTGCAATCTTGATTCCATCGCCGAATGTTGCAGAAAACCACCAATATCATAACGCAATGGAACTTGTAAAAGCTAAAGCGGCAGAAATCATAGAAGAAAAGGAACTTACAGGGGCGATTTTAATAGAAAAAACAAAAAAACTTTTAGAATTTACTTAGATAAAGTGCTTTGCAATTTTTTTTCACTATTATATAATAAAATGTGGGTTGATAAGCTT
>CAQJOC010000150.1 GCA_948815685.1 uncultured Eubacteriales bacterium
TAATTCTTTTTCTAAGCTCTAAGTTTATCCCCAAAGCATGAGAAATATCATCTTCTCTAACGTATAAAGCACGCAAGGCTTCGCATTTTTGTAGATATAAATCACTTTCCATATTGGAATGATTTTTTAAGTCACTCAGCAGCTTATCTATTAATTTATTATTATTCATAGTTTTATCTCCATCTTACGCATAAAAAACCACTAACCTTTCTGTTAATGGTTCTCTTGGAACTTTTAATTTTATTATTTTTTCTTTTTACGCTTTGGCCTTGTTAAATCATAGCTACTATCAATCATTGACTTTATCTCTTCTTCCGGCACGTCGCCATCTAAATAAACAGTATTCCAGTGCGTTTTGTTCATGTGATAACCCGGAATTACGTCTTTATATACGCTCCTTAAAAACTCGGCTTCGCTCGGCTCGCATTTTAAATTAATCGAAGGTCTTTCATCAGGAGAACAAAAAAGCACAAATATTTTATTGTTCTCTTTGTGGCGTATTACCTCCGTTTCAAAGTCAAACGGCGTATCTAAAAAGGTCTTTTCTAAAGATAAACAGTAATCCTTTACTTCTTCGACTGTCATTATATTTCTCCTTAATTCCATTTTATCAAAAAATTTTGATTTATTAAACTTGCATCAAACCTATAATGCCCGGTAATTTCTGGATTTGCTAATGAATCTTCCTCTAAATTTAGTTGAAATAAACTGTAATGGTGGATTATGTATGCAAGACCTTGCTTGTTTCGTTTATCTGAGACAATAGCAATGTGGTTATCGTTATATATAACTATATCTCCGGGCTGCCACTCAAATATTTCATAAGGGTTATTAGTGAGTTTTACTGCATGATTTTCAAAAAATATCTTTAAATTTTTAACTCGGCGAAAATCTATGTTTTTATCCGGCTTTTCAATATGCGGATATGATTTTGGGTTTAATGTGATGTCTTTATCTACCATATCTCTTAAACAATATCCGGCATTCTTGAAAGCCCTCCATACTACGTCAGAACATACGCCAATGTCGTCAGGGGGATAACCTTCTTCATAATATTTTCCATCGTATTTCGGGTGATTTTTTGCTTCTAATTTAGCTCCGTTTAATATGTCTGTGTAATCATCTATGCCATTACCATTAAAATCAACTGAACTAATTACGGGCGTTATTTCAAAATCTTTATTGGTATAAGATTGTTTGGAAAACAAATAACTTTTAAAAATGAAAAATATAAGTGCAATTACTAAAAATGCTAAAACAATAATTACCCATCTGTTTAACGATAATTTTTTAAATCTCATGTTAATATTCCTCAATCTTTTTCTGATAAAAAGGACAAATCTCCGAGTGAATGCACTTTTCTTTTTTTCGACCGAGTAGTTCGTCAATTATATCAAAAATAGTGCATTCTAAACCTTTTGCGAGCTTTTGTAAGATTTGAATTGTTGGAATACCTTTGTCCATTTCGTAAAAACTTACTCTTGCCGGTAATATTCCGCTGTCATCTGCAACCTTTGCGACGGGTTTTTCCGGCTTTTTTACGAAGTTCTTTTAATCTTTCTCCGATTGTCATGTGCTTACCTCTTTTTGATTTAAGTTTTATTCATTTTATTGTATCAAATATTATTATTTTATAAACTATTTAATTTATAACGCTCGTTCGGTTTTTTGGGGTATAACCCAAAAAGAAAGGATTTAAAAATATGTATTATGAAATAAATTAAAACACAGCAAAAAGAGCCAAAGAAAAAGTACGAACAGAGGAAAGCAAAGAAAAAAATAATAATTTAGTTGATAGATTTTCTAAAAAATACGCTGATTGGGTTAATAGATACAATGAAATAAATTGTTATTGTCCGTCCGTATTAATTACAGGTGCCGGAAATTTTCCCACCCGGGAAAAGCAAAGACAAAATGATATGATGGACAAACTAATGAAGATAAAAAATAAAATTCACTCAATCGTAGACGGAAGCTACATCATAAAATCAAGTGATGAAAACGCAGTCAAGCAGAGATGAAAGAAGCCAACGCATATTACAGAAAGCATAAAACCATGAAAGGATATAAAACTTTAAGCTATGAAGATGCCAAAAAAATGGACAAAGAAATAAAAAATAGTTATAGTTGGTGTCAAACTCCTTATCCATCATTTTATTTATCTAATAACAATCAAGAAATACATAGGCTTAAAAAGAGACTTGAACAATTAAAAAAGCAAAAAAAAGCCAACCCAAACCATAGAAAACAAATTTTTTAAAGTCGTAGAAAATACTAAAATAATGCGGTTACAGCTTATATTTGACGGCAAACCAGAAGAAAATACAAGAAATATTTTAAAGTCTAACGGCTTTAGATGGAGCCCCAAAAATATGGCGTGGCAAAGGCACTTAAACGCTAACTCGGATTATGCACTTAAATGTGTTTTAAAAGAAATAGAGGAAAATAAAAAAGCTCTCACCATGAGACAACATGATGAAAGCAACGAACCGGCAAATAACTAAACGTACAAAATTTAAATTATATGCGGTTATTAAAATATTATAACACAACCGCCCCAAAATTGAAAGGGGTATTTTTAATAATGCAAAATGAATCATTGAATTTTTTTAATAAAACAGAAGGAATTATAACTTTAGAAGATAAATTTAATTACATAAAAACTCACTTTAAATACCCCTTATGAACAGTTGGAACGGACTTGTAAGCATAGCCAACAATGTAAAAATTTATAAATTGGGATTAACCTCTGAACAGCTAG
>CAQJOC010000151.1 GCA_948815685.1 uncultured Eubacteriales bacterium
CCCACGAGACCTTTAAACACATCTTTATCTACATTAACTGGATCGGCCTGGTTGTTACATTTACCGATTCCTTGACAAATCATGTTCAATGCATCAATATATTTCATGGCTTTTTTCACATTAGCCAAATGCTTCTCTGCATCAGCGACCTCATTTTCAGCTGAAATTAATTTAGGATCGTTCTTTTTACTAGCCTCTTTTTGGTCCGCTGACTGCGCATCAAGTTTGTCCTTAAGTCCTTTAACGGTGTATTGGTTGTTATTCTCTATAGTTACGAGATCATTTTTAACTTCTTGAAGTTTTTTCTCCTGTTGAATGTTTTTGACCAATGTAACTACACCCACTGTAGTAGCCGCTGCTGTTAATACTGCTAATCCTGCCATCGCTAAATAAGTAATATTCATACCCATAGTAAAAACTCTTCCTTTCTAAATTACAAAATAAAATATTTTTTAATATCAACCATTTACTCTCTACATCCTACGATTGCTTTTGACTTATCTCCGGTTCGGTGAAGCTTTTTATTTTTGGAGCTATTGTCATTGCAATTTTTCTTAATTTGCTCATTTAAATTTGATTCTTCACCCCTTTCAGCTATAAGTCATTTGATAACCTGTATCATACGATCCAAGGCTATCCGGATATTTTAAACCTAAACCTTTTATTGCGGGCCCCTGCCTATTATGTTACCACTTTTTTAAACTCTATGTCAAGACAAGATTATATTTTCTATATTTTAAATAAAATTACGAGATTTAAAAAGGTCAGATATTACATTTTATCCAACTTTATTTTTACCTATAACCATATTTATAAATTTATAGGGAAATAATGGAAAATAATTTTAATAGATAAAGAAATAAATGAAAAAATAAATAAAAAATCAAAAATTTAAGATTATTTCGCTGTTTCATTGTACTTTCTTTGATTTATACCACATTGTGAAAAAGCAATGCCTATTTAGAAATATTTTAAAAGCAAATTAACAAATATAGTCTTTTCTATTTACATTTTTTATTTTCTCTTTTATCTTTCATTTTATGTCCCTTTTATATTCCTTTTAGCCTCCCTCAATAGCTAAGCTCTCACTAAATAACATTTTTAATTCTATATTTTACAAAACATTTGTGTAATTTGCAAGTTATGTGGATTTATAATTTTTTCTTGATAATTATCGCTATTAATGATAGCATATTGTTTATATTTATATTAATTTAGATGTAATTGCCGGAGGGAGTTATGCGAGATTTTATAAAATTAAAAAGTATTAAATATAAAATTTTAGCAATATTATTATTTTTTTTAATCGTCAGTCAACTAATTATTTCAATAATATCATATATAAACACGGAAGCTCTGGGACAATATTCAAAATCCGTAATCTCGCAACTTGGCGAATATTTGTCCGGCTGCAGTGAGCAAAGCCTGAAGAGTCAATCCGAAGATTTTTTGGAAAAACTTTCTAAATCTTCCGCAGAGCAATCTAATGAAGTTCTTGAAAATATTCATAGACAAGTCTGTACGCTGGAACTTTCTTTAAGCAATGTCTATTCAAACAGCGAAATGTTTAAAGGTTCCCTCCCCCCTCTCCCCGACATGGTTGACGCTAAACCTTACTTAAACAGAGATTCGGCCTTTGAAAAGGCATATGTGGTTGACCAAAGTAACATTTCCGATTCATCAGTGCTGGCATATGACCCGGGCGAATATCCCACACAATTTGCCGGCAATATCTATAAAACAAATATTAACGACTGGTTAAGCCTCTCGGATGATGAACGCACGGCAATTCAAAGCACGAAAAATGTCGTTTCGGATAAACTTCTCCCTGAAAATCTTAAATCCGAACTTTTAACAATAAGTAGCTTGTCTCATACCATTATCCCTATTTATAAACAAAACTCTACCATATCTTCCTCTTACATAGCTACGGAAAGCGGAATATTTTATAAATATTCTCCCGATTCATCTCCAATACGGTTCGACCCTCGTCTAAGAAGCTGGTACGCTGAAGCTGTTACAGCCAAAAATTCGGGAAACAACGAAACAATCTGGCAGGCTCCTTATATAGACCATGACAGCGGAACACTGTGTATAACCTGTTCAAAAGCTTTCTGCAATTCCGACGGAAAAATTTTAGGCGTAGTTGCCTGTGATATGTATCTTTCTCAGATAAGCCAATATATTGTTAATTCAAAAATAAATTCAGGGGGATACAGCTTTATTATCGGAAAAAGCGGAGAAATCATTATGCATCCGGACTATAAGGAAAATGCCGATAATTTTAATTCATTCCCTCTTGAAAATGACATAGATGAATCTTATAGAGACGCAATAAATAATATGAAAAACGGAAAATCAGGAATACAAAAAGTAAAAATCAATGAAAAAGAATACTATATTGCTTATTTTCCCATGTCACAAACAGGCTGGTCGTTCGGAATAGCCGCCGAAGTAAACGAAATTATCAAACCCGCTTCCGATTCTAAAGTAATGGTTATGGAAGCTGCAAATCGCACCCAAAATGTTATAAGTTCCAAAACCCACTATTTCTTGATATGTTTGATTATAATATTTGTAGTATGTTTATTTTTCGGCACTGCTTCTTCAGTTATTCTTTCGGAAAAAATAACAAAACCACTTAAAAAATTAAAAGAAGGCGTCCGCAAAATAGGCGAAGGCTGTTTAAATCTTACCTTAGAAACGGAATCTGAAGATGAAGTCGGAGAACTCGCTTGTGCTTTTAATA
>CAQJOC010000152.1 GCA_948815685.1 uncultured Eubacteriales bacterium
AACAGAAAAGATCATTTTAATTTCTTTTCTGCAGACAGTGGCTCGCCATTTTATGATATTACAACATACATAGATGCTACTAATCTTTATAATTATACCAAACATAATAATATATCTTTTTATTATAGCTTAATTTGGATCACTACAGAAGTAATTAATAAAATTAAGGATTTTCGCTACAAGATTCGAGGGAAAGATATCATTATTTATGATCGTCTAATACCGGCTTTTGCTGATTTGAAACCCGGAAGTGAATTATTCCACATCGTTGTCATTGACTTTAGGGGAACTATGACAGAATTTGCAAATGAGGCAAAAATATTAAGTATGTCCCAACAGACCTATTTTCCAAAATCAATAGAGGAGTATGAGCCAGATATGCTTATTCAATTTTCTTGTTTGCCTTGGATTTCATTTACCAGCTTAAGCTCAGAAAAAAGTAGCGATCGAGATGATTCTGTTCCTAAAATAACTTTGGGAAAATATGAACGAATTGAAAGTAAAATACGTTTACCATATTCTATTCAGGTAAATCATAGACTAGTCGATGGTGTTCATTTAGGAAAATTTTTCAATCTACTCCAAAATTATATTAATAATTTAAATTAATTTTAATATTAATTGTTAAATTTTGTCGCAAGCCTATTTTAAAAAATAGGGTGCAAATTTGTAACGATTACTACTAAAAACAAAGAAGTAATCGTTACATAAAATATACATTGTATCTAGATTTTCCTTTCGGAATATGCCACGAATGTTGCAAAAATAGTTAAAAATTTTGTCGCGTGGCTCTTTAAATTTATATTTAAAATCATTGAAATTATCTCTTACTATACTCGTACGATTAAACTACTTGTCCATCGACTTCATCGTTATATTTTTGAATGTATTCAGATAAAAATGCTTCATCTGTAAATTCTTCATTCAAAGGCCTTACAGCTTTTTTCTTTAATGTATTCATTGCTTCCTCTTTAGTAAGAGATATACCATGATATTTCCAAAATACCCCTTCAGGATTTTTATCAGTAGGAGCACCGGTACACATCCATAGCCCTTCTACACCCATTACATCGTCTACTGCAATTTGCCCTCCTGCTACATTTCCCAGTTTATTATTGTCTAATTTATCTATACCCATAATGTTGTCCTCCATTAGAATATTTGTATCTAGCTTTTCCTCTCGGAATGGTGGAGGCTTGAGATTTAGATACAACGAACTTCCCAGTATTACTGAGCTTACAAGCATCTACTTTAAAATTTTACATTGCATTTTACATTTTTCAAATATTTATGTTTCTTTATCGTTATAATACCATGCACCCATATTTTTTACAAGGGTGCATTTCTAAAATTTTGAAAAATTGTAATCGTTACAATTTTTCTGCGTAGGTGCAAACTTTAAAAAATAGGTGCACGTTTGTAACGATTTATAAAAAGGGCAGTATTCCTTATGCAAACAGCTTTAAAAATAAGTCTAAAAATGTAGAACTTTATAGCCTCAGTTGTCAATTCTTATTTTTATTCGTCATTCCTCTGTCGGACTTCATAAATTTTAAAAGTTATGGTATAATTATAGATAAGATTAAAGTCTAAGGCGGTGACACATTTATGCCATATTTTTTAAACGGAAACTTTAAAAATAATGAATTTGAATTAATAGCGAAAGATAAGTTTTTCGTTGACAAAGCAAAGATAATAAAAGATATAAATAATTTAATCGGAATCAAGGACAGGTTGATTTGTATAACAAGGCCACGTAGATTCGGAAAAACAATAAACGCTATGATGCTTGCTTGTTATTATTCAAAAAACGCTGATTTTAAAGAGCTATTTGATAGACTTGAAGTTAGTAAGAGTGATTCATATTTAGAGCACTTAAATAATCATAATGTAGTTTACATCACTTTTAGTAAGCCAATCCTAGACTATAAAAATTATATTGAGTATATAGGTGGTTTCACGAAGCAAATAATGGAAGATTTAGAAGAGCAGTTTGGTGTAGAAATTGATGAAAACAAAAAATTAGGTAAAGTTTTTGAAGATTTATACAATGAAACAAATCAAGGATTTATATTTATAATAGACGAATGGGATTATATATTTAATAACAACTTATTTTCAGAAGATGATCGGAAAAAATTTTTAAGATTTTTAGAAGATTTATTAAAAGACAGACCATATGTAGAACTTGCATATATGACAGGCGTTTTACCTATTGCAAAATACTCACAAGGCTCAGCTCTTAATATGTTCAGGGAATACAACATATTAAATGATAAAATATATCATAAATATTTTGGATTTACACTTGAGGAAACTAAAAAGTTGTGTGACAAACAAAGTGAAGTGACTTTTAATCAATTAAAAGAATGGTATGATGGTTATAAAACATACTCAGGTGCCGATGTATTTAATCCACGATCTGTGGTCTGTGCACTTAGTGATGGTGTTTGCCAAAGTTATTGGACTAACACAGGTCCTATGGATGAAATCTTGTATTATATTAATCAGGATATAGATTCTGTTAAAAATGATATTATTCAAATGACATCAGGGATACCTCTTGAAATAAAGTTAAAAGGCTACGGAGCAGAGCAAAAAGAGTTAAACACGAGGAATCAAATCCTTTCTGCAATGACGATTTATGGATTTTTAAGTTATCACGATGAAACTCTTACTATTCCAAATA
>CAQJOC010000153.1 GCA_948815685.1 uncultured Eubacteriales bacterium
GACCAGTCCTGGCTGATGGATATTTATTTTTAGCCTTTAAAGATTGCATTAAAAATTATAAGCATACATACTCCCGGAATTCCAGCAATCATTGAAATTCCGATATTTATGGGGCTTAAATATAAATAAATTCCGGTAAATTCCGAGATGAAATTTATTAAAATCAGTGCTGCCGGTCCACTTAGAGATGAACTGGCAGCCTTAAGAGCAGGATAAGAATATTTTAACGTTTTATTTATAGCAAATATTGAAAAAATCGTATAAATCATTAATAATAAAATTATGACGTAAGAATTATAGGCAACCATTTTTATCACTTCCGAGATAATTTACATGTTGGCTTTTATACATTTCTTTTATTTTTTTTAGTAAGTATCTGTATCGGGAATTTAAAAATTCTCTTTGATATATACATGCATCTATTAAATCTTCGTTTCTTTCGCTCTCGAACCACATATCTGTTTTATTTATTTTGTCACATATTAAGTTAATTTCTGACTTAAGATTTTCTATTTCCGACCAAAATTGATTGGAAGTATTATCTTTTTTTATGAGCTTATGAATTAAATTCCTCAAGTCATAAACATCTCCTACTGATATTTTTATAATATTTACGTTTGAGTATAGATATTTATTACTACTTCTTAAGTTTAAATATAAGGAAAAGGCATTTTTTAACTTGTTTTAATATCTCTGTGTTTACACTCCTGGTTAGCAGTAACAAAAAAGCAGATATCTCCATAATATGCTATTGAAAATGAAATTTTCACATTTTATGGGGAGGAATTAAATATGTCAGAAAATAATTTTTCCACGTTTTCTTGTCAGGACCCACAAGGTTCAACACAAGGGACTTTTAATCAACACAGTTTTAAAGAAGCTGTTTGCATAGATGCTTACAGAGTATACGATTCATGTGCAGATAAAGATTGCTTGGAAGATATGCGAGTATATTTTACCGAATCAGGGCAAAACGTAATAGAACAAGCTTGCAATGTAAGAATGAAAGATGTAAAAGTTGCAAATGTTTGCCTGGATTTAGAGCCTGTTCCTTTTCAAAAGGGATTTTATTCGGTTAACATGACGTTTTTCTTCGAAATTTCGTTTGATGCATGTATGTCTCCGGCGTCTGCCCCTGTATCAGTTTGTGGTTTATCTGTTTTTTCAAAAAAAGTTATTCTTTATGGCAGTGAAGGAAGCGTAAAAGTATTTAGCTCAGATATTGCTATTGATGAGGCAGATACTCAGGGAAGTTTCCATAAAAATTTACCAAGGGCAACTGTACAAGTGGCTGAACCTATCGGTCTTTCTTCAACTATTTGCGAAATAAATCCGAATTGCTGTGTAGAACCTCAATGTAGGATTCCGTCTTGCATTTGCCAAAGATATGGCGGCGACTTTGTATGTAGTGGCGTAAGTAAGGTAGTTAAGGCTACAATAGGTCTGTTTACTATAGTACAAATTGAACGAAACGTACAAATGTTAATTCCTGCATATGACTTTTGTATACCCGATAAAGAGTGTGTCACCTCGTCGGATAACCCATGTGAATTATTCAGCCGGATAGATTTCCCAACGGATGAATTTTTTCCACCGAGGGCAACAGAATTAAACGAATCATCATCTGACGGATTTTCATGCTGCTGCAGAAATAAAAATTAATTTTATAAAATTTAATAAAAACAACTAAAATAATAATTTTTATAAATTAAAAAAAGCTGAGGGACTCAATAGTGGTCCTACAGCTTTTTTACTGTGTCTTATTATCAAATTTTTTAATTTGCAGCTTAATAAAGAACTATAAGAATAAAATCTAAAGGGACAAATTTATTACCACTGTTCTATAAGTTCATTTAAACGAGTCAGTGCAACCAGGTAATCATCCGCAGCATTCAAAATAATTTCGCTCACTGGAGTTCCAGTCCAATGTTCGCACCTAAATGCACAAAAAATATAAAAAATGATATCATCTGCATTTGTAATAGTATCAATTTTGTTTTCCCATAAAGCTTCAGAAACCCTACGATCGCCTGAGAAATAATCAATATCTAACCAAATATTAAAGCATTCATAATAAATTGTTCTAAGAGAGTCAACCACCAAACCCAGCGACCCAGAACGTTCAATTTGCTCAAGCGATGCACCGTTTTCCTTCATTTTAGTAATTTCTTTAAGACCACCGATAGCGGCAGTAATACAGCTTTTAAATTCATTTTTTAATTCGGATTTAGCTAAAGCTTGTCTTGCAGACTCTTTCATTATATTATCATTAAATGAATTATTCTGTGCCATAACAGGAATAAAGGATAAACAGACAGCCAGACCTAGTCCTAAACTTAAATATTTGATATTCATAAAATTACCTCCTTGATTTCTCGCCCAAAAATATCCAGCACCCAGAATACGAACCGACAAATGCATCACCACTGCTCTATAAGCGCATCCAAACGAGTTATTGCAACTAAGTAATCATCCGCAGCATTTAAAATAATTTCGCTCACCCGAGTCCCAGTCCATCGTGCGCACCTAAATGCACCAAAAATATAATAAATGATATCATCTGCATCTGTAATAGTATCAATGTTGTGTTCTCTTAAAGCGTCAGCAACCCTACGATCGCCTGAGAAATAATCAATATCTAACCAAATATTAAAGCATTCA
>CAQJOC010000154.1 GCA_948815685.1 uncultured Eubacteriales bacterium
GATTCAACCAGCTTATTCAGATGATTTACAGCCAGCAACATTTCTTCTGCATGGTCTACAAGGATTCCGTTCACAAGAGTCCCGCCATGGTGTGCAGCCCTAAATGCAGTCAGAATAAAACAAACAATATCATGCACCATAGTAATTTCATCTATTTTGTGAATTCCAAGTGCCATCTGTACCCGCTCGGCTCCTCGGAAATAATTGTCACATGGGCAAACATTTTCATATTCATTTATAATGTTAAAAAGTAATTTTACAGCTAAGTTCGTCGAGGAAGAACTGTCAATTTTACGTCTTGATAAGTTTTTTTCTTTCATTTTTACAATGTCTTGAAGATAAGGCACTACGGCATCAATACAATCTTTAAAAATAGATTTTATTTCGGATTTAGGTAAAGATTGTGTCGATGATTTACCCGGCATCTGGCTGACAGAAGTATTACTTATTGCCTTAACAGGAATAAAGGATAAAGAAATAGCTAAACCAAATCCTAAACTTAAATATTTAATATTCATAAAATTACCTCCTTAGTTTTTGTTAATTTAATAATAACACATATTGTAAAAAATGTCAATATAAAAACATATTATTTCTATTTTTTTGTGAAAAATAATTTACCCTAAAAATTAATTTTGAAGAAAGTCTATTTTTAAAGTTATTTCACAATATGATATAATTTAAGTATGTTAAGGGTAAATATAAATGAAAAAGACAAAGTTAAAATAGAAGTATAAAAGAAGCACAAGAAAGGAAATACAATGGAAAAGGAAGAAGAATACACCTTTTTAAAAAAGATAAAAACTCCCGAAGATTTAAAAAATATTAAAGATTTAAATAAATTATGTGATGAAATAAGAAAAAAAATCGTATCTGTGGTATCTAAAAACGGAGGACATCTTGCTTCAAATTTAGGAGTTGTAGAGCTTAGTATTGCACTACATAAAGTTTTTTCCGCATCGGATGATAAAATTATATGGGACGTTGGCCATCAGTGTTATGCACATAAGATATTGACCGGCAGATTTGATGAAATAGATGGAATAAGGACTAAAGGCGGTATTTCGGGATTCCCGAATAAAACGGAAAGTAAATATGATGCCTTTACAACCGGACATAGCAGTACTTCTATATCATCGGCACTGGGACTTGCATATTCAAATGCCTTGAATAACAAAAATGCTTATACAGTCGCAGTTATCGGTGACGGAGCTCTTACCGGTGGGCTTGCATATGAAGGACTAAATAATGCGGGAAAATTTAAAAAGAATTTTATTGTAGTTTTAAATGACAACAAAATGTCTATCTCCCATAATGTAGGTGCAATTTCTCAATATTTAACATATATCCGGATAAGACCATCGTATATGAAAATGAAAGGGAAAATGGAATTTTGGCTTAATAAAATACCATTTTTAGGTAAAGGAATGATAAAAGTATTAAGAAAAATGAAATCCGTGTTCAAGGGGATTTTGTATAATACAACAATATTTGAAGATATGGGATTTTTATATTACGGACCTGTCGACGGGCATGATTTAAATAAGCTTATAGAGGTTTTTAAGAGAGTAAAAGAATTAAACAGACCTGTTCTTGTTCATATTGTTACAACAAAGGGAAAGGGATATAAATTTGCTGAAAAAAATCCAAAACAATTTCATGGAGTATCTAAATTTAATGCCCAAACAGGAGATACATACCCGATAAATAAAAGTTTTTCAAATGTTTTCGGAGAAGAAATTTGTAAAATTGCCCAAAAAAATAAAAAAGTATGTGCGATAACTGCTGCAATGAAATCAGGGACAGGCTTAACTGATTTTTCTAAAAATTATAAAAATAGATTTTTTGACGTGGGGATTGCAGAAGAACATGCGGTGACTTTTGCCGGAGGCTTAGCAGAGGGAGGAATGATACCTGTTGTAGCAGTGTATTCAGCTTTCTTGCAAAGGGCGTATGACCAGATTATTCATGATGTGGCTGTACAGAATGTAAAAGTCGTTTTTGCCATAGACCGTGCGGGATTTACGGGAAATGACGGTGAAAATCATCAAGGGCTGTTTGATGTTGCATTTTTAAATTCCATACCAAAAATGAAAATATTTGCTCCGTGTTTTTTTGATGAACTAAGATTTATGCTAAATGAAGCTATATTTGAATATAATGGATTTTCGGCAATAAGGTATCCCCGGGGAGGGGAAATGTACAAGCCAAATTACTTCAAATACAGCGGTACGGATTTTGACATAATAGGAAACGAAGAATCAGATATTTTGATTGTTACATACGGAAGAACATTTTCAAATGTTTGTTTAGCATATGAACAAATTAGAGATAAATTTGAGATGGATATGTGTATTTTTAAGCTTAATGTGATAAAACCTTTAAATAAAGAGGCAATAAAACGTGCTCTTAAATATAAATATGTTTTTGTATTTGAGGAAGTATACAAATCAGGGGGTATAGGAGAAGTTTTTGGAGAGAAATTAATACAAATAGAATTTAAAGGAAAATTTTTTCATATAGGAATTGACGAAAAATTTATAGGTTGTGCTAATGTAGAAACTCAAATAAAAGAATTTTCTCTGGATAGTAATGCGGTATCGGAAAAAATTCTTATGGAAACAAAATCAGATTTATAATTAAAAATTTCAAAAAATATTA
>CAQJOC010000155.1:0-1132 GCA_948815685.1 uncultured Eubacteriales bacterium
CTAATGAGCATGCATTTTTTTCTGAGCTTTGCCCTACCTGTGGGGAGAAGGTTTCAGATACTTATACAAGGGTGGTAGGATTTTTAGTTCCCGTTTCAGCCTACAGCAAGGAAAGAAAGATAGAGTTTGAAAAGAGGAAGTGGTTCAACATAAATGAGTATTAATGCAAGGACTTTAAAATCTTCTCTTTTTACAAATTCACATGGTGCGGATGGGAACTACAAAATAAAAGTAAAAGAAATAGTAGATGAAAACTTTCAAGATTACAAAAAATCGTCCATGATGATAGCGTGTACAAAATGTGATTTCAAATGTTTTACAGAGCTTGGTTTGAAACCGGATATATGCCAAAATATGATGGTCACTCAGAAAAAGAGTATAGAGGTAAGTTTATCTGATATATTTGATAGATACAAATCCAATTTGATAACTAATGCGATTGTCATAGGAGGGCTGGAGCCTATGCTGCAATTCAGGGAGTTTTATAATTTAATCAGCTATTTTAGAGAAAATAACTGTTATGACGATTTTGTTATATATACAGGCTATTATGAGGATGAAATTGTCGGGGAGCTGAGTCTTCTGAGAGAACTTGAAAATATCATTGTAAAATTCGGGAGATTCATACCGAATTCAAAAAAGGTATTTGATAACGTGTTAGGCATATATTTAGCTTCTGACAACCAGTACGCAGAAAGGATTTGTTAGAATTTAGTATTCTATAAGCATGCATCCCATTTTTATAAAACGACTATACGGAAAACTGTGCAGAAGAGTTCAGATTTTTTGTATAGTCGTATTTTGGTTTGGCAATTTTCCGAATACACAGTGAAATAACCCCAAAAGAGGATATTTTTTTGAGTGGGAAGAGCAGAAAATTAAGAAAGCTGGGAGTCGTTTAGGGGGATTTAAAAGGGAGAATCGGAATCCCCCTTTTAGACGTTTTTTGGTTCTTTTTTTGTCGTCTGACAAAAATGAACAAACGGACAAATGAACAAATAGGATATTTTTAGGATTACTATATGCAATTAATCCATGTAGAGCAGATAAGAGAGGTAGTCCATTGAAGCGTGTAACAATATAGGAATCCAGAGGGAACCATTTTTTTTCATAATATATCCGAATGACAGGC
>CAQJOC010000155.1:1158-2609 GCA_948815685.1 uncultured Eubacteriales bacterium
GGCTGGGAAATTCCAAATGAGCACGAATTTGAGTTGTTCAATATTTATTGCTCCGTTTATTATCCAAAGAGGTATGTAGGGGATTATGTGCCAAAACGTAAAATACAGTGTCTGAGAAATATTTGCTGTTTTGAAGTCTGTTTTGGAGTATAGGGCATTAAATACCCAACCTCTGCAAGTGAACTCCTCTGTAAGACCAACGACCAAGAATTCAAAGATACGAGGGACATTATTAGTGTTGATGTTCCAGCCTTTTTTTACGATAAACATCATAACCAATTCCGAAAACACAAGGAGAGAAAACAGTATAGAAAATAATTTCAAATCGAATCCGGTAAACATATTTTTCAAGCTAAATTTCAAATCTTTTTCATAGTATTTTATTAGCATGAGAAGAGGGATACAAAGCAGTATTTTCAGAAAATTAGAGTACCAATTCTGACCATAAAAATCTTTTATACCGTCAAATACCTTATTCCCTCCTGCAATGCAGCCCACAATCCAACAGACATAAAATAAAGCCATAGTCCACAGAACTTTGCGTAAGGTCAGGGCTTTAGGCTTGGTGCATATATGCATTTTACATGCCTCCTTGTGTTATTTATGCTACCAATTATAGCACAGAATATTGTGATTTAGAATTAAAATTTTGTATAAATTGGGGTGTTGTTTTTTATTGGAGTTAGTCTCAGATGGTATTTTTACAAGTCTTTTGGACAAAAAACAAGATTATGTGAGTGTTAATTTTAGATCGACTTAATTTTTTATACGTAATATAATAAATTCAGTGGAGCGAGGTGAGATAAGTGAAACCGGAAATTATAGCCCGAATTTTATATTGGTTAGGGAGGTGCTTTTGTGGCTGCTGTGCAGATATAGCGGATATCCCGGATCAAGGACTTATATATTTGGATCAAATTACACCCACTATTTTTACAGATACCAGCTCCGACCAAAGCTATGTACCACAAATTTCGGGAAATAGCAATAACGCCAATTACGTTTTTACGTACGAGTACACGCTGGATCAACCGGACTCATCAGGCAGCTGATTTTTAGGGGATAAAACTTAATTTTATTGATTGACCTAAAAAGGGGCTAAAAACACGGAAACAGAAGGTTTATTTTGTCTTTTTGTCTCCGTGCTGTTTGCTGTGTTAGATTTTACGCACACAACTAAATATCAAAAATCGTCCATAGGCAGTGAGAAATCCGGATTTGAAGTGTTAATTTTTTAAGAGCCGGTTGAAAATACTTATAAAAGGTCATATAAAAATCACCGCCTTCTGAAGCGAAGGCGGCAATTGTTTTATCCAATGGCTTATTAAGGTTAATACATTCCACCCATACCCGGGTCTGCAGGCATATTTTGATTGTTATTTTGAGGTTCTTTTTTGTCCGCAACGAGTGATTCCGTTGTCAGAACCATGCTTGCCACAGAGGCTGCATTC
>CAQJOC010000156.1:0-441 GCA_948815685.1 uncultured Eubacteriales bacterium
ATTTGCATTTTTATCCTTCTTTCTTGCAACAGCTAAAACTAATTTCATAATGCATCCTCCGGGCATATATCCATAAGAGATACATTTTTTACATCTTTTACATTTTTTATCATCAATTTGATATTTATCTTTTTGAACCTTAATCGCACCGAATGAGCAAAGTGATTCACATTTTCTACAAGCTCTGCAAGCGTTATATTTTGTGATTTGATATTTTATTTTTCGCTGGAGAGATACATGATTTTTGACGTTCATAGTTTTTATTTTTACTTTTAAAGAATCAGGGGAGCTATCAAAACTTTGTATAGAGATGATAGGTATATTAGTATTCATGTCTAAAACTAAAACTTCATTTATTAATTTGCGACCTAATTCTTTTGACACTTTGCCAAATGGTATAAATAATTTAAAAAAATCCTCACTCATTGGCTTTTTTAAGGT
>CAQJOC010000156.1:451-2591 GCA_948815685.1 uncultured Eubacteriales bacterium
AACCTGAGTATATTCATCGGTTGTACAAGTTTGATATTTAAGATTTATATCTTGTGAAGCTTTAACACCATATCCTCCGAGTCTAGCTGTCCATTTTAATGTATCAACATAAACTTCAGCATCGGGTTTGCCAATAGATTTTGAAAATTCTATAAGTTGATTCCTCCACTGTTGAGCTTGCTTTGGGAAGTAAACATGAGTCAAAAAGGAGGTTCTGTCAGAGTTATTAGGGCATGGCCAACATCCAACTCTGTTGTATCCAAGCTTGTAGGCATAGTTAAAATCAATATTATTTGATAATATATAGTTCCATACGTCTAAGTCCATCCAATTAAAGATTGGTGAAGCGGTTATTTGCTGTTGAATTTTTCTACTTTTAGGATTTATAGTTAGACGTTCATATTTGCTCCTTACATGCGATTCGCAGGCTCTAATACCATTAAAGGATAGTACTGTTTCGTTCCCATAAAGAGTATTTATTAGCCGAGATACAGGGCTTGTTTTAAACATATGACAGCACCATCTCATTTTTTTAGCTGGAGGTCCTATGTCTTTACAGACTTCAAAAAAGTCTTGATCTTTATTTTTAACTGTTTTAAATACTGTAAGCGGATGAGAATTTTTAAGCCTTTCTATGTAATCATAAGTTATATCGAACTCAAGCGTTGTATCTCCAAATATATGTATTATGTTTGGGTCAGCTAACGCATTTATAACAAGTGAAGAGCATACTGTAGAGTCTTTTCCTCCTGAAAATGAGACGAATTGATTTTGATTTTTAAGATAGTTACTTGCTTTTTTTATAAAATTATAAGCTTCGTCACATATGCAATTTAACCTTACTGAATTAGCTTTTATAAACTCAGAAATGTTTTTATTAAAAAAATCATAGCTATTTTGGGTAGAATATTTCTCTATTTGATTTCTGATTATTTTAGAGTTTTCAAAAAAATAATTGATTTTAGGGATTAATAAGGACTTTCCATTAATAAAGTATCTTCCAGATTTAGAGGCCCATACGGAACAATTTTTAAAATGTAGAGGTTTAGAAATTATAATTTCAAAAAACAATCTTTCCTCTGGAAAAACGGGTCGTGCATCGGCACACATATAATTTGTTTTATGCTTACATTTAGGGCAAATATGGTGTTCACTACTTTTGTTGATTATAGGTATTTTACATGCGTTACACCAATAAATACCATATTCTTTTTTCTCATTCATTATATCCTGCTTTCTGTGAAGTATATTTTTTAGAGGTAATTGATAATTACTCTCTAATATACAGTTGAAAATGACTATATTTTGACCTCACAGATGCAATAAACAGTATAATATATTCTGATTGATTAATTCGGGTAGCGTTATCATGACAAATATAGGCAGTAAATTAATGCTATAATAATTAAATAGGGGGGGATATGATTGAATTATGAATTAGAGAAACAAAGGGGTTGTATTTGGAAAATATAAATAAGATTGCAGAAAATCAAATTTTTCCTAATTATAAAGCTCTTTGTGAATATGTTGGACAACCTGTATTATCCGGTAACTCTAAAAGGGCTCAGATTAAACAGTGGCAGAGATATTTTGATTTTTCGAGAAATAGAAAAAAACGTATAAAAATTTAAAAAGTAAAGCTGATAATAGCAAATTTAATGGTAAATCGACTTATAGTAAACTAATAGAAGATATTTTTATAAATTATTAATGCAGGAGGAGCTTATAAATATATACCGCTATAACGGAACAAACAATAATTACAGATATGATTTAGCACCTGATAAGAAAAACAGAAATTATAACGATGACAGAGCCTACGTAGCAGCACTATGTGCATGGGGGCTTTTTTTATTGCAGATAAAGAGCCTATTGATAGCGGTCTTGAAAGTGCATATACAATCAGACCGGATTATTCAGATTCTTATGAAAATATAGTCAAAGGTGAAAAATTAGTTTTAGTTCCATATGTTAAAGGGGAAGCCTTTGCTACCGATCAAGTAAAAGGTGAACTTGCTGAGGGAGATAACGTGGTCTGGGGCACTGATGGACTTGCTAAAAAATCTAGTGGTGATACCGGATACGTTTGCAGAGGAACAGTAAATGACTGTGATATTAAAACACTTTATAAAATAGAAGT
>CAQJOC010000157.1:0-1277 GCA_948815685.1 uncultured Eubacteriales bacterium
TCTTTTCGCATATCTGGAATGGATAAAAAGCCGTTACAGTTTAGTTAAATATTTCCTTAATACCATTTTATTTCTTTATCTCTATAACCGTTTACAAAAGTTTTCAAAATTTTCAATGTTTATTTTTTCGAAAGTTGAAGATTTACATTCATTGTACCCCAAAGTCCCAAAGGGTAGATAATATTTTCTGCTTTTTTCTGTGTTTTAAAAATTTTGATTATCTAAAAAATTAAAACGAAATAACCCTCTTGCTAAAATTTTTATCTAGCAAGAGGACAAAAAAACTTACTTTCGTTTATTTAAACTATTCTGCTTTCTAAATCTTCTTTAAATTTCTGTAATCTCACAATGTCATCATGCGAGAAACTAATGTCTTTACCCTGCCACTTACCGCTTAAATATAAATTACCGTTTTTATCTTTCTTTACTTGGCCCAATACATGATTAAGATTTTTCAATAAACGCTGTATTTGCGCTTCAGTAAGGCTGTTAATATCATGGCTTTCCATATATTGCATTAATTCCAAAGCCTGAACCCCAACATGAACAAACCAGTCTTCAGAAAAATCTCGTAAGCTAATGTCATCACCAAAAGAGTTATTATTGTCGGTGCTACTATCATCAGAGTTTGCTTCTAAAATATCTTTTGGATAGTCAAAAATATCATCTGCTTCAAAACAACTGCTATGGTGCTGAACTTTCACTCCGCATTTATATATTTTGAAATGTTCAACGGATCTAGGAAGCATAATATATTCATATTCAACAGGGCAATTTGCAAAAGAATTTTCACACAATATAGTATTTTTACCGTTACAATTAATATCTTCCAAATTATAACAATTGCAAAACGCTTTTTCTTCTACATTTAATGTTTCGGCATCAAACGTTAATTTATTAAAGCCAGGGTTAGCGCAATTTTCAAATGCACTTTTGCCTATATTTATTTCTCCAACATGAGGTAACTTCATAGAAACAAAGCTAGACATTTTATAAAAAGTTTTATCTCCAATGTTTACCTTTTCTAAATTCGTTGCAGGGGAAAGATCCAAAACTTTTATTTTTATACCGCCAAAAGAATAAATCTCTGACGCATAACTAGGTTCATCACCCTCCGTTTTTGGAGGATTACATATGTTAAATTCTTTTACATTGGGGTCTACTGTTATTGTTTCTAATCCAACACATACATTAGAAACTAGGCAAAATTTGTAGTTAGTAAGTTCTTGTCCTTTTGCATCCCACAGTTTTTTACCTACACGCCATACATTTTGTTT
>CAQJOC010000157.1:1311-2572 GCA_948815685.1 uncultured Eubacteriales bacterium
TTTTTCAACAAAGTATATATTATCTCCATCTGTAGCGATATTTTCGCCCAATCGTCTAAAACACCCAGGGTCTCGGCGTTCAAAAATTTTTATAGGATTTGCTTCTTCTACTCTATCGATGAAATCAGTTATATGAATTTTTAATGGCTCTGGAAGTGCCATCCAAGCTTCATGATTATCGTATTTAAGGTTTTCTGCTTTTTTTGCAATATAGTCAACTTGTGCATTGTCCAAATCATCATCGTCATCGTTGGTATCTTCAGAATTGAATTTATCAATAAGATCGTCAACATTATTAAATACTATACTTTGCAATGTTTCTTCTGGACCAAAACTTATCCCTTTTTTATAAGCAAAAGGCTTTCCACTTCTTTTGAAATTTTCGGCAATTTGAAAAAATTGATCCAGAGATATAGCTTTTCTTTTGTACATAAGTTCAAATTGTGGGGTAAATCTAACCTCTATATCATGCGGATCTACATTATTTAAGTCTAAATTTTCATTTTGCTGTGTTTCGTTTAGTTCATCATAATTAATGCTTTTTTTCTTTGTTTTTGTTTTCGTTCCTGAAGGCGGCTTTTTTCTAGATTTAAATTTATCTTTAGGTTTATTCTTTTTCTCATCTGCATTACTATCATCATTGTCATTTCCGTTGTCATTATCGTTAATATTTTTTTGTTCTGCTTTTTGTTTCGTTTTTAATGTTGACTTTTTCTTGCCCTTGATTTTTTTCTTTTCTTCCTTGTTATCACTGCTGTTATTATTTTGTTGAGGTTCTGCTTCCATTTGGGCAAACAAAGAACCTGGGACATAACTATGTTTACTTCGGCGAATTGCTGGTTTAGGTTTTTGATTTTCATCTTTTTGATGTTTTGCCCCCTGTGCAACAGGTAAATCTCTATTGACTTCAACATTGTCCTTGTAGTCATTGTTATTGTTATCGTCATCTTCCTCTTCATCTTTGACACAGAGGACTGTTACTTCTCCAAACTTTCCATATTCATCTTCGTATTTTTTTGTTACACGTATTATAGGTGCTTTATTTTCATGCCCTTTCGCCACAAGCCCAGGAAAAACATAGCCAAATAAAAGACACCCTTCAGCCGGATTTTTGTACCCATCATAATCGATAACGCTTAAAGCATCGCATCCAGAAAATGCAAATAACTCAATTGAATCTACACTAGACGGAATAGTAAGAGAAGAAAGACTTTTACAATTATGAAAAGCATTCATTCCAATATGTTTTAATCCCTCTGAA
>CAQJOC010000158.1 GCA_948815685.1 uncultured Eubacteriales bacterium
CATTGGTTCTATCATAGATCTGTTTGAATACGTCGGATAGAGCTAAACCAGAATTTATTTTTACATCCGGGCATAAACCTCTCAAGTCTTCTAAAAGTAAATTTTTATATCTATTGATAAATTCCAAATAGGTACAGTTTTCTTCAGGAAATTCATTGAACGTCATGTAAATCATATTGTGCTTATTCAAATGCTCTAAATACGAAGGGCTTTTACTTATCCCAAGTCTATCAAAAACCCCTTTAAAATCAGCATTTTTAGAGTAATAGGAGGCAAGCATCATAGCATTTATCGTTTTCCCAAACCTGCGTGGTCTTGTTATACATACAAACTGGGATGCTGTTCCAACTAATTCATTCATTTTTTCTATAAGCTTCGATTTGTCCACGAAATATTTTTCTTTTGTAGTTTTAGTAAATTGGTTTACGGGCGTAATACTGTTTAAAAAGTATGGCATCAAAAATCCCCCTTCCGGTACACCTATTCACAGTATAGTATTACAGTACTCTAATCAGTATTATAACGCTTTCCCTAATCGGTAGGGTATCTTAAAATTTTAGTTTCTTCAAGAGATAACCCGGTTACTTTTGAAATATCCTTATAGCTATATTTTTCGTCATCTCTGACGTTACAATTTTATGGTACGTTTTAGCTTCTTTTTTGTGGGATCCCCTATGCTTTCATTTTACCATCTTTTAATTTTACTGTCAAATCGCCTTGAATTTGCCCCGAAACTACGAAACACTCAAAACAACGATTAAATTCCTCGGTGAATTTGTTTGGACTGTGTTAATTTAGTATTTCTCCCCACAAACCATCCAGCCCTTCAATCATTTCATTTTGACGCTCTTTTTCTATCCCGCAATATCTCAGTGTAATTTTTTCAGAGCTGTGATTTAGCATCTCTTGGAGCGTTGCAATGGCAGTCATGTCGTTTTTATATTTGTTCACAAACCAATATGCAAAGGTCTTTCTGAGAAAATGCGTTGAGCAATGATAAGGAAGATTTAAATCTGTTTCCATCTTATTGAATATACGCCTTGCTGATGATACATCTATCGGTTTGTTGTGCCCCTCCCGGCTTTTAAAAACATAGTCATCAAGGTTTAAGGTTCCGCTTTTTTCGGCGTAGAGTTTTATGGCATTCCTCATATTTCCCGTTATAGGCATTTTACGGCGTTTGCGTGTTTTTTGTTCGATAATGTCGAGCTCTTTTTTAAATGAATAATCCTCATTGAAAAAATCTGAAAATTTTAACCTTAGTAAATCACTGCATCGATACCCTGTCGCTATCCCCACAATAAACAGGCAATAATTTCTGTACTGTTTTCTATCAAGGAAATATTTTTTTATTTTCCTCAAGCCTCCTTTTGTTTTCACTGAGTCCGCTGCACGTGCTTTGGGCTTTCCTTGACTGGTGAAATTTATAGGGTACTGATTCTTATTTATTGACAGCTGTTTATACATTTTATATCCTCCTGTTTTTCTGTTTTCCGGCGTATTTTTTATAATCTTCAAAGTAATAAATCTGACATCTTCGCCTTCTGATTTTTCGCCTGTTTGGTTTTTTGGGCTTTTCTTCTAATATTTGAGCGATGTAATCGTCTAAGATTTTGTTAAAACAATACATTATTTTCTTAAAAAATCTCATCAAATTCTCCTTTCATATTTTCAAATATTTGGTATAATCCATTTGTATAAACTTTGGTTGTTTCTCCTTTCTTAACCAATTAGTTTATATGTGTTTATTGTTTGTAGTTTTATGTTTAGTTTGTCGGTATACGTTGTTCTTTGTTTTCTGTCCGTTTATCTAGTGAGGTTTAGATAGACGGACATTTTAATTTATATTGTAACTAAATCCAGTAAACCTACGTTATAAATTTTAGACAATTTAATAAGAGTAAATATTGTGGGTATGGTTCTGCCAAGTTCGTAATACCCCAGACTGGAACGGTTCAAACCAATAGCCCAGCCCACTTTTTCTTGAGTTAACTCTGTACTTTCCCTCGCCCTTTTTAAATTCATCCCTAATTGCTTCATATTTTCAACGTAATTTATCTCTTTCGTCATATTCGCTATATTTGTCCCATTCATCATATTAGCCATAAAACTGTATTCCCCTTATGCTATCAGTACAAAATCTTTACGCAAATTTTCTATTTCCCCACCTATCCATACAGCCTTTGAAATTTTCACACTCACAGCACTCTAAACAGTCCTCGCAGCCCTTACACCAATCACAACTGTCGCAGCCTGAGCACGATAAACACTCAACGCAATATCGGCAAGAGGTGCAATTATTGCAGCCATCACATCTTTCACAGCCTCGACATGCTTCACAATTGCGGCAGTTTTTACAATTCTTACAGTCCTTACAGCCCCT
Source organism: uncultured Eubacteriales bacterium (assembly GCA_948815685.1). GTDB lineage: Bacteria > Bacillota > Clostridia > Oscillospirales > Acutalibacteraceae > CASPLG01. Next base: position 2,384 of record CAQJOC010000158.1, read on the forward strand.
GCAGTCTTTGCAATTTATACAGTTTACGCAATTTTCACAGTCCGCACAGTCCTCACAGTTTTCACAATCTATGGAGTTACGGCAATTTCTCAAAGACTGATACGCTTTTTCGGCTTGAGACTCTGAAAAGATGCTCTGATCCCAAATATTATTACTTTCTACATCAACCCAATACTTCCGCCCG
>CAQJOC010000159.1 GCA_948815685.1 uncultured Eubacteriales bacterium
TTGCAAGAAGAAGCAGAAAGGAAAAAACGTAAATGTCAAACAATCAAAGATGTGTTATTGATAGCATTTATCTTTCTTTTACTATTACTGGTGTCAATTCACATATCTATAATGAAAAAAATGATGCAAGAAAGAGCCTCAAACAGGAATAACCACATTTATGGAAGATCGTTGGTGATAGTTTCTATTTGAAATACAAACTGGAATATAAAAAAGAGTGTATAAAGCGTTATGAATTCGAAAATAGCTTACAACCGCCCAATAAAGGGATTTTTTCTAATCTTATTTCAAGGATAAAAACCTTTTTTTAATAAGATAAGACGAGAGTTCTTACCTATAGACTGATAAGGATAAATTTCACCAAAACTTATTTAAATTTATACCATCGAAACCGAAAAATTAATCTTGTTTTATATCTTCATAAGCAAATTCCGAGTTGGCATTTGTATAAATTTAATCTGTTCTATCTTTCGGTTAGAACTCTCAAAAATTTTTATTATTTTTCATAATAATAAATTTTGAGAAATAATATTTAATATGGACATCTATGAGGTGATATTTTTGATTAAATTAAAATCTTTAATAATAAATTTATTGATTCCACTTGCTATTGGAAGTTTATCCGGCTTTTTATCCATGAATTCTATGAAAATTTATAAAGACTTAAATCAGCCCAGCTTTGCACCGCCATCCTTTTTATTTCCCATTGTGTGGACGATTTTATATGTTTTAATGGGGATTTCATCTTATATGGTTTATGAATCAAATTCTATTTTGAAAAACAAAGCACTAAAAGTATATGCACTTCAATTGCTTATGAATTTTATTTGGCCCTTGTTATTTTTTAATGCACAAATGTATTTATTCTCATTTGTTTGGTTAATTGGAATCTGGGGCCTAGTTTTATGGATGATAATTTTATTTTGCAAAATTAAGCCAATATCAGGGTATCTTCAAATTCCGTATTTATTATGGCTAACATTTGCAGCTTATCTTAATCTTGGGGTTTATTTTCTTAATAAATAGATATATTAATATGATTAAATAATTAACATTAATCTCTTTATTTGATGATTATTTTTTACGGGTGCAACTGTGTAACTATTGCTCCTTATTCTGTAACGGTTACTCCTTCTACTGCGACGATCGCTCTTCCTGTTGTAACGATTACAGTTTTTTATTTTTTGAAAATGCACCCAAACAAAAAAATTGTAACGATTATTTCTAAAGATTAAGAAGTAATCGTTACATAAAATATACATTGTATCTAGATTTTCTTCTCGGAATGGCGGAGGCTTGAGATTTAGATACAATGAACTCCCCAGTATTACTGGGCTTACAAGCATATGCTTTAAAAGTCTGCCTTATATTTCGCATTTTTTAAATATTTACTTGTCTTTACTACTATTATATCATGCACCCATATTTTTTACAAGGGTGAATTTCTCAAATTTTGAAAAATTGCAATCGTTACAATTTTTCTGCGTGGGTGCAAATTTGTAACGATTTATAGTGGGGCAATATTCCCTATGTAAACGACTTTAAAAATAAGTCTAAAATTGCCGGATTTTTGATTTTCCTTGTCCTTTCTCTGATGCTTCTGTTAAACTTCATAAATTTTCGATGTTATGGTATAATGAATAGCAAGAAACTAAAATTTAAGGCGGTGACACATTTATGCCATATTTTTTAAATAGCATTACGTCCGTAAATCAGTTTACTAAAACTACAAAAGAAAAGTACTTTGTAGATAAATCAGAATTAATAGAAAAAATGAATGAGTTAGTCGGTACGGCATCTCAGTATGTATGCATAACAAGGCCACGCAGGTTTGGCAAAACAATAAACGCCATGATGCTTGCTTGTTATTATTCAAAAAACGCTGATTTTAAAAAGCTCTTTGATAAACTTGAAATTAGCAAAAGTGATTCATATTTAAAGCATTTAAATAAGCATAATGTGATTTACATGGCGCTTAATGAGTTTCCTAAAAAAAATTGTACTTATGAAGAATTTATCGATAGATATACGAATTTACTCTTAGAAGATTTGAAAGAGTTGTGTCCAGAGGTAAAAATAAATTCTAATTTAGCATTGTCCGATGTATTTAAGCAGATTTATGATAAAATTAGAGAAGGCTTTGTGTTTATAATAGATGAATGGGATTATATATTTAATAATAATTTATTTTCGGAAGATGATAGAAAAACCTTTCTCACATTTATAGAAGACTTATTAAAGGATAGACCATATGTAGAACTTGCATATATGACCGGAATTTTACCTATAGCTAAGTATTTTTCAGGATCAACGGCTAATATGTTTGATGAATATACGTTTATAAATGATGATACTTATGACAAATATTTCGGGTTTACGAGTTCTGAAGTAGAAAAACTGTGTGTGAGACAAAGTAAAATTTCCATGAATGAACTAAAAGAGTGGTATGACGGATATAAAACATTAGGAGAATATGAGGTTTATAATCCAAGGTCAGTTGTATACGCACTAAAAAGAGGTAGATGCCAAAGCTACTGGACCAATACAGGACCCATGGACGAGAT
>CAQJOC010000160.1 GCA_948815685.1 uncultured Eubacteriales bacterium
TAGAATTATTTTTTTGATTATGCTTGCTTTAAAGATATATTGATTTTAATTGCGCTGTATGTTATAATTAAAATAAAATGTTATGCTATTAATAAAGGGGTTTAAAAATGAGAATAAAAAATATAATTGTGTCTCTTATGGGTTGCGGAATACTTTTAAGCTGTTTTCAATTTGGAAATTGTCAAGCTCTGTCTATATGTGAACAATATTCATGTTGCTTTGAGGAAAAAGATTCCGAGGGAATTATTGTTAATAAAACAGATGAAGCAGATAAAGAAATATTAAAAAACATGATTATTGGCGAAGGAAAAGAATTTGCTCGTTATTTGGGATATGGAGCAGAGGTAGCTGATGTTGATGAACTTTTGACTACAAGCGAAAATGAACTTAGTCTAACAATTAAAAACTGTAGTAATGATATTGTAGGTCAGATATTGATTGGAAAAGGCAGCGATGAGAATCAATTAAGTGTATCTTACTGGATAGGAAAAAATTTTCGAGGAAATGGATATGCATATTTAGCAGTATCTAATGCAATGTCAAAGATATGGCGAGTAAATAGTAATATATCCTTTGAATTTTGGATAGATGATGAGAATATTTCGTCTATCAAAACAGTGGAAAAAGTTTGCAAAAATTTAAGCATTGATTTTAATAATCCAGATTCTCATAGATTTATAAGGGGAGAATCTCATACAGTTGGAATGAAAGTACTAAAAAACGATGATCAATTGTCAACTTATGACATACAATTTTATATTGATAATATATTGATTGATAGTGGAGTTAAAACAAAACGAGATCTTTTAAAAACATATTCTCAGGATAAATTAGATAGTGGTGTACTGCTTAAGAGCTCTACTTCAATGTATTTAATAAGATATTTAGATTAAATTTAACAATTATAGACATTTAAACTTACCTTTTACAAATTTAAAGTGCGAGTACACTCCTAGCTGTCATTTTATTGGTAATCTAGAAAAGATAGGAAAATTAAAATTTAAGAATTTTAAAATTATTTTTTAATTAGTGGCATAAAGAACGTTGTCGAATTTATAAATCGTTACAAATTTGCACCCACTTTTCTAAAAATGCACCCAAGCTAAAAAATTGTAACGATTACCGCCTTTAAAAATTTTAGAAATGCACCCTTGTAAAAAATATGGGTGCATGGTATTATGACAGTAAAGAAGCATGAATGTTGGAAAAATATAAAATGCGATATAAAATTTTAAAGCAGGTGCTTGTAAGCCCAGTAATACTGAGGAGTTCGTTGCATCTAAATCTCAAGCCTCCACCATATAATAACTCAAATTTTGATACAATGTGAGAGTCCAGAAATACTGGGCTCTCAAGCATTTTTGCTGTAATTTTATAGAACCATTCAACGAATTTTTTAACCTTACTTTTGAACTTGCATGTTAATATATGCAACCGGTTGCATACTTTCACACGCTTCTATCTTTGTCTATTTTGTGTGATAATTTTTCACATTTTTAAAAAACATTCTCGTATAAATGAACGTTTGACGTTTGGCTTGTTCTCGTGCACAGGATTTTCCTCTCTATATTTTTTTACTAAATAGAGCAAAAACTCTCTGGGGGTAGGAGCACCGTTTTCAGGCGAAACCGGTCCATGATAATTTTGCTCTATCTTTTTAAGTATTTCCGGATCAGATGAATTCCAAAGGCTCTTCAGTGCGTTTCCTATATTTGACTCTACGCTCTTAGACTGCCTATCTAGGATGTCTCCCAAGCAAGAATAGATTACGTGGCTCATGTTTACATTTTCAGGGATTTGTTCCTGATTTAATAAAACCCCACAATAAGCAATTTGCTTAGCTTTTTTATCTTCCTTATCCATTCCCAATGTGCTTACCTCATTTTGAAAATATTCCATTTGAGATCTTAATTCCGGACACTCGAATTTTAACCCGGCATAACCCTTCTTCTTTTGTAGTTTTGCTTCCTCTATCGCAGGGTTTATTTTCTTCGTCTGGGATTTATCAATTATTTCCATAAAAGTTTTTGATTATGGGTCGTGACCCAGTTTAGCTTGCGAAGCGTGCGAAATATAAACCGCCCGCTATGCGGGTGTGCGGCGATTGTTATACAAAAAAATCACCTTTCCATTATAATGAGGTTGTTCAGGCCAATTTATAACGGAAAGGTAATTTTAATGACCAATAAGGCAAATAGTTAATCGCACACAAAATGGGTGTGTAAATACCATATTGTGTTCACTCCAAAGTATAGACGAAAAATAATCTATAATCAATACAAAGAAAGCATTAGAGATATTATAAAACAGTTATGTGCGTATAAGGGAGTGGAAATAATAGAGGGGCATCTTATGCCAGATCATATCCATATGTTGGTGAGTATTCCGCCGAAAATAAGTGTGTCAAGTTTTATGGGTTACCTAAAAGGTAAAAGCGCGCTTATGATATTTGATAAACATGCAAATTTAAA
>CAQJOC010000161.1 GCA_948815685.1 uncultured Eubacteriales bacterium
AATAGCCTTTTATTTTTTTCTATTGTTCTTCTGTTATTTCATATCTACTCATTTCTCCATTTTGGTCATTTTTTATTTTTAAGACAAGCCCTAAATTATATTGTTCGTTTATTGTATTTATTTTTATAACTTATATCTTTGTTTTACTATATTATTTACCTTTTTTTAACAAAAATGACTATACCTATCTATATCGTAAATATGGTTGTACCCCTCGGGGTCAGCGAGTATTTGGATTAATCTTTGGTAAAAAGTATAAAAGACTTGGAGTTGTTGCTGCTAAAATAGCGAATAAGATTCTTGTACCGCTGCAATACAGTGGAACAAGAAACAGTAAATTTTTTGAATTTTGATTTTCTAATCAGCTTTTTCCGTCACGCAAAAAATGGACTGTAATTGTTATGGACAATGCCTTGTTTCATTCCAAAAAGAGACTGTATTTTGCTGCTCGAATCGCTCATTGCAAGCTTATATTTTTGCCTCCTTATTCTTCTAAACTTAATTTTATCTAAAAATTTTGGTCTTACCTTAAGCAATGTTTGCTTAATATTATATCATTTTCGTCTTCTATTGATGATGCTTTATATTTCGATTTTAAACTGTGATAACGTTATTCGGTGTTTGCTTAATAATTTTACTGTGAAATTTTTTGCGTGAACAGGCCTTAAGTAAGAATTTTCATTTGCCTATAAAACATTCACCAGTAAAACCGGTGGATGTTTTATAGCAATTTAGTAACAGTTATCTAGAAGGTATTTTTAAATTTTCGCCCGGATAAATTACGTCTGAATCTAAACCATTTAAATTCATAATATCCTTATAACGATTCCCATTTCCTAAAAATCGTCTACTTATATCCCAAAGGGTATCTCCTTTTTTTACTGTGTATATAACAGTTACCTTTTCCGGTTCGATAGGAATTTTTAAAATCTGTCCAGGGTAAATCGTATCACTTGTCATTCCATTTAGATGCATGATTTTATGATATTCTTCTGCATTTCCTAAAAATTTTAAAGCTAAGTCCCAAAGAGTATCTCCACGCCGAACTCTGTAAAGAACTACACCGCTATCCTGATTTTGAGGAATTTTTAAAATTTGTCCCGGTTTTATATCTTCGTTTTTTAAACCATTTAAAACCATTATTTCTCTATATCTGTCTCCGTTTCCAAGATATTTCTCTGCTATTCCCCACAATGAATCTCCCTTTTTTACCGAATATAAAAATGGTATAGCTACGGAATTTTCTGAACTATCGTCTGTTTCTTCACTGTCGTCTGTTTCTTCATTCTCATCATCTTTATTGGGATTATCCGTATTTTCTTTAATTAAAGTGGGATAATCTTTAAAAGATATATTCATATCAACTCTATCGTTTATACCGGAAACACTTCCATCTGAAGAGTATTGCCATATAGTTACATTTTTTGTGTAACTCATTTGTGAATTCCATTCAGAAAGCCAAATATCCAAATCAGATATCCTACTCATATCAATATAATTTTTTATCCAATTGAGATTTACATAAAGGATAGGATAATATCCTGCAGATTTTATTGTATCCTCAAAGGCAATTATAATATCTGTAACAACATCTTTACCCAGCTCGGCAATTGATTTTTCTTCTAAGTCAAGCGCTGCGGGATAATGTAGCTCATATGGCTTAATTGTATTTATAAAGTGTTCTGCTTCACGTATAGCTTCCCCGGTATTCATTGCATAACAGTAGTGATATGCACCGGGATGAATATTGGCTTTCTGGACTCCTTCCATATTTTTTTTAAACATTGCATCAGTTCCTGTTGTTCCATAACTTGCTCGAATCATAGCAAATTCTATTTGGCTTTGTGAAACTTGTTGCCAGTCTATATCTCCTTGAAAATAGGAGACATCTATTCCTTTTGATTCCATTAATAATCAACTCCATTTAAAAAATTATTATTGACAAACCTTTTTTAAAATGATATTCTAAACTAAGGTTAATAGTTGGTGCTGGTGTAGCTCAGCTGGTAGAGCAATTGATTTGTAATCAATAGGTCGGGGGTTCAAGTCCGTCCACCAGCTCCAAATAAGGGAGATTTCCCGAGTGGCCAAAGGGGGCAGACTGTAAATCTGTTGTCTCTGACTTCGGTGGTTCGAATCCACCATCTCCCACCAGGCATATATAGTATGTTGAGGATTTTTTGTTTCAGAAATCCTCTTTATTATATTATTCAAGATCTTGTTTTAATGGATACCAAATATAAACAAAGATAGGGAAAAATTTTATTTGCTTATTTTTTATTATTTTAAGATTGCAATTTTCATTTCCCTGACCAAAAAATTATAATCAATAACTTAAAAACCAAACCAATATTTCGGCGGAGAAAAGGGTAGTACGAGCGTTCCTTGGGGCGTTTAGGGAAATTACAAAGGAGGAATCCACCCTTTTACTCTCTCAACTGTA
>CAQJOC010000162.1 GCA_948815685.1 uncultured Eubacteriales bacterium
TGAGTCGTAATCTGAGGTTGATCATTGGAACTTTCAACCGTGCAAGATGTTAGGCTCCCCAAGACCGAAGACGGCGGTCGGCTGATAACTGCCTGTGCAGGTGCAACCAGAGGAAGTGTTATTCTAGGAACAGCGCTATCTGTATTTTGGGGAGGTTGATAGGGCTGCAAAACTTTTATACTCCACTTTTTATTATAATGAATGTCTTCACAGAGGCCTCCATATAGGTTAAGAGATTGAATGTTTCCATGACGGGTACCGCAGCCGAGCGAATTAACACTCCTATAATGCAATTCTTGGAAACAATCGTTTATGCTAGATCTGCAACACCCTGTTAACTTTGTAAGTACAGACAAATTAGTATATACATTATTGTCTTTTTTTAAATATCCTGTTACTACCGGGATGATTTTTTTGTCTGTCTCTTTCGAAAGATTTGCTTTTAAACTATCGAGTTCCTTCAACGTATCAAAAAAAAGTTTTTTCTTAACCCTATTATATTTTTCATTCATATTAATAATATTCTTATGAAGAGCAATTAATTTTGTCTGTGATTCTTCGCTCAACTCAAAAAATAATCTATACTCGCTCCCCTTAGGATCTAACCAATCCGGTCCATCGGCTTTGACAAAGCTAACAAATGACAACATACAACATAAAAACATTATAGATGCACTTAGAATTTTGCTAAAAAGTTTTTTCATATTTGTATTCTCCTTCTATTTATTAGAATAGCATTGAAATTTAATTATATTCAAGTGTTAATTCTGTAATATATTATTTTATTTTTCAGACAAGGCCTAGTATAAGTTTTTATTTTGGCTCATATATTTTAAGAGGTGATATTGAATGAATTTCAAAAAAACTTATGCGTGTTTATTACTTTTATTTTTTGAAATTATTAGCACAACAGCTAAAGGACTTTCTGTATCGGCTAAGGCTGCCTGTTTATTAATTTCTGACTCTGGGGAAATTCTTTTTGCTAAAAATGAACATGAACATCTTCCAATGGCAAGTACAACTAAAATAATGACGTCACTCCTGACTCTTGAAAATTTAGAAGCCTGCGGTAATAAGGAAGTGGAAATAACCGATGAAATGGTTCGTGTAGAAGGGACTTCTATGGGACTTATGCCTAAGGATATTCTGAATTTAGATGGATTAGTAAAAGGAATGCTTTTATGCTCCGGAAACGATGCAGCAACAGCCTCTGCGATTGCCATAGGGGGCAACATTGAGACTTTCATTAAAATGATGAATGAAAAGGCAGAACAGATTGGTATGCATAATACAACTTTTGTAACTCCTTCCGGTTTAGATAAAGATAATCATCATTCTACTGCATATGATATGGCACTTTTGGGGGCTTACGCCATGGAAAACAAAGATTTTACTTCAATATCCTCAAAAAAAAGCGATAAGGTTGAATTTATTAATCCACCTAAATGTGTATCATATAGAAACCATAATAAACTTTTAAGACTTTATGATGGATGTATAGGAGTTAAAACAGGCTTCACTAAGGCGGCAGGGAGATGCCTTGTTTCGTGTGCACAGAGAAACAATGTAAAATTAATAGCAGTAACGTTAAATGACCCAAATGATTGGGAGGACCATAAAAATATGTTGGACTATGGATTTTCGAACACTGTAAATGTTTCATTCAACGACCGAAATCTTAAAATTAACATACCGGTTCAAGGGGGAACTTTAAGTGAAATAAGTGCTTGCGGAATATCGTCATTCTCGCGTTCTTTCAAAAGAGGTGATGAGAACAAAGTGAAAAGAGTAATAGAAGCAAAAGATTATTGTGATGCTCCTGTAGAAAAAGGACAAATAGTGGGAAGAGTTGCCTACTATCTTAATGGAAAAGAGATTGGAAAAAATGAAATTTTATCTGAAGATTCTGTGGAAAAGATCGAAAAAGAAAAAAATTTTTTTCAAAAAATAATTAATTTTATAAGAAAAAATTTAATATTTAATTAAAATCTGTTCACACTAAATAAAGCATCAAAAATAAAGGTCCAATAGATAAAAATTAAGGGATATCGATACTGTTTCAAGTTTTGTGTAAACATCAAAATCGGATATAAGAGAAATAAACATTTGCGAATAGTCGGAACCAATTTTAAAATTTCCCGTATAGCTGATTTAAAATAATATGATATATGGTCTTAAAATATCTCGCAAAAGGGCATTCTTATATGGAGACACATAAGGAATTAGGCGTAAGTGTAAGTTCACTAAACTTCCTGCGAAATCAAAACATAACTAATAAGTAAAAGGCAAGGATATTGGGTTATAGATAAATTTAAAACGGAAAAAATTTGCAAATTGGGGAACATACTTATAAAAAATCAGATTTTTAATGTCTCGAATTGATTTCGCAGGAAG
>CAQJOC010000163.1 GCA_948815685.1 uncultured Eubacteriales bacterium
TTAATCTCCGCTATTTGCAATTATGAGCTTTTATTTTGATTTCGCAGGAAGTCTATTATACCTTTTAAAAGGTGTTGTTTTTACTTATGTCTTAATCTCACGCGCTTAGCACGTGGTTTTTAAAGTACGCCTTGCGTACTTCTTTAGTTAAAACGTAACTGAAATACCACCTGCTTTGCGGGTGGATCTTTATTGCATTTAGGCCTTGTCTAAAAAATAAAACAAACTATATATTTTAGCTAATTAATAGATGAACCTAAGAAAATACGTGTAGAGACAGAGGCGCTGAATTTTTAAAATATATTAAAATTATATTAAATTGATAAAACTTTTATAACAAATTCATAACATGAGCATATTTTTTCGTGTCTATCAATTTTTCCACTTTAACTCTTATTTATTTTTCAGACAAGGCCTAGTTCATCGTATTTTTTGTGTTAATTCTATTTGTCTATCCATATTTTTATTTTATCACTTTTTCTCTTTTTTTACTACTGTGCGGTGTTGTCTTAATGCACTTTAAGATATACAGTAAGTATAGAATACTGTATTAGAGCATTTTCACATAAAAATAAGACAACCAGGCAAATATGTAACATAATAGTGATATGAAAATAAGGAAATACCACACAAAAATTATATTATGGCAATCCATCTTGCCACTATAATATTTCCTTTATAATAATTTAATATAAACATTTGTTTGATTGTGATAATTATATTGATATCCAACTAAAATTATATTTGTCGATCTCGTTAAAATCTTATAAATGATCTTTGTACAATATTTTCTATATTTTTTTCTTTGTTCTATGGGTAGAACGCTGGAAACTTTTTTATAATTTACAATTTTCAAATTATTTGTCATAATATAGATTTAGTTACTTATAAATTTTAAATATGAGGAATAAAAAATGATCAATAAAAAGAAAATAGAAAGACTGATTTATGAGTTACTTGAAGCAATTGGAGAAAATCCCTTACGCGAAGGACTTAAAGAGACACCGCATAGAGTGGCAAAAATGTATAAAGAGATTTTTGCAGGAATGGAGGAGAATCCGAAAGAGCATGTTAAAATGTTTAACGAGTCAGGTCAAGGAAATGAACTGATATTAGTTAAGGATATACCTTTTTATTCTATGTGCGAACATCATTTGCTTCCTTTTTTCGGAACCATACATATTGCTTATATCCCCAGCAGAGGGCGGATAATAGGGCTTTCTAAGATTGTAAGAATTGTTAACTGTTATACCAAGCAACTACAAATCCAAGAAAGAATGACAAGAGAAATTGCGGACTTTATTTTTAGCGATTTAGAGACTTCTGGAGCGGCGGTTTTTGTGGAAGCTGAACATCTTTGTATGACTATGAGGGGAGTTAAATCTCCCGGGGCTAAAACTAAAACTTATTCATTGAAAGGATTACTTAGTTCAGACCAAAAAAAGAAAGAAGAATTGTATTCACTATTATGAAAGGAGAAAATAGAATAGAAAAGGAAGAAATAGAAGAAATAAAAATAACAAAACAAAATAATTTTTTCAAATGCGGAAAGTATAATCTGGAATTAGGGCAAAGAAAATATGTAATGGGCATACTTAATGTCACTCCAGATTCATTTTCCGATGGTGGAATGTGGTTTAATACTGATTTAGCTGTAAAGAGGGCATTGGAAATCCAGGAACAGGGTGCCGATATACTCGATATAGGTGCACAATCTACTCGTCCCGGCTATATAAAAATTTCTCACCAAGACGAATGGGAAAGAATCGAATACGTGTTTAAAAGGTTGTCGGGGAAAATGAAAATTCCCGTTTCTATTGACACATTTTATCCTGAAGTAGCACAAAAAGCTCTTGATTTAGGTGCAGATATAATAAATGATGTGACGGGTTTTAATAATAAAGAAATGCTTGACGTAGCGTCACAAAGTGATTGTGGTCTGATAATCATGAATCCCGGACAAATGAAAACAACAACAGAATTTTTTAAACAGCGTATAGATGCAATGAATGAAAAATTAATAGACTTAAATAGGATTTGTTTAGACCCGGGAATTGGATTTGGTAAAACATATATGGAAAATTTATTTATTTTAGCAAATACCGAAGATTTTAGAATAAAAGATCGTCCGCTTTTAGTCGGTGCCTCACGAAAAAGAGTGATAGGGGATTCTTGCGGAAATCCTACGTTTGAAGACCGTCTTCCCGGTACAATTTCAGCCCATTCGGCGTCTATGCTGTTTGGTGCTGATATCGTCAGAGTACACGATGTTTCTGAAGCAGTTCAGTCGGCTAGAGTCATAGAAAAAATAATTAAAGCAAAAAAGAGTAAAGAGAATCACAGTCTTAAAAATTGAATAGAGCAAAA
>CAQJOC010000164.1 GCA_948815685.1 uncultured Eubacteriales bacterium
TCTATATTTTTATTTTATCACATTTTCTCTTCTTTTACTACTGTGCAGTGTTACCTAAATATAACTATTCCAATTTAAAATAATATGATATAATAAAAATATGACATATTCACAAAGACACGAGAAAGATGGTCTTAAAATATCTCTCAAAAAGGCATTCATATGGGGAAGCACATAAGGAATTAAGGTGTAAGCGCAAGTTCAATGAAGACATGGAAAAGACTTCTAAATGAAATGGGAAGTTTAGAGAAACGAGCAAAGGAGAAGCTGGCAATAAAATTTCATGACTAAGAACTTAAAGCATACATTGGAAACCACTCCGATTCTATGTTTTGAAGTACGTCTGAATCGGCTAAAAAAAAGAAAACCCTTTTACATAGAAAGGTGGATGAATAAAAGTTCAGAGAATTCGATGAAAAGATGTACAAGCCAATGCTTGCAAGCACAGATATTGCCTATGTAGGCGAATGTGATGTAGATAAATCCATGGCAAGAAAATATGTCTATGCAGAAATTGGCAAAAAAGTTTTCTTACCTAAACCTGGACGAAAATTTAAGCGTATAAACCTTGTAGCCCCTTTGATAATAGTGTACCCTCAGCTGTCGGACTGTGCGACTGGTCGATGAATTTTGCATTTTCCCTGATTTGGTTTGAATATGAACTTTGCTCGCATTTACGAAAAAAGAGTATAATTGTCTTGAATAATTCACATTTCCTTAAAAAATCTAAAATCGAAAAAATCTCTCGACTTTATAAATTCCATGCCATTTGGTTTCCCCCTTATTCTCATGATAAAATTAAAAAATTATGGGCAATATGAAAATTTGCTTACGTATAAAAGCTCAAAATTTCCCTACTTTCCAACATGCTATTACGGATTATTTTAAATCGGAATAGCTATATCTTTTTTAAACTACGTTTACTATAAAAAGACTAAAAAAATGGTCGAGATCAAACTTCATATAAAGTGATTTAAAATCATCAAGGGCGTTATCCCAATAAGCAGAAAAAATTTCTTTAATTTTTGCCATTTATAACTATGAATTGGGGTTTTAGGATAGGCCTATTTATAAAAATATATAATTAAAATGGAGAATAATAAAATGGAACATAAGGTAAAAGAAAAATCAGGTTTAGTTGTTGGAAGAAATCCGGTTATGGAAGCATTAAAATCTGGGAGAAACATAGAATATATTTTAGTTTCCGATAGCAAACCTACAGGATCGTTAATTCCAATAATAGCCAAAGCCAAAGAACTCAAAATTGACGTTAGGAAAACTACTCGAGAAAAATTAGATTACATATCTGAAAAAACTCCTCACCAAGGTGTTATTGCGATAGGATGTGCAAAAAATTATTGTCAAACAGAAGATATTTTAAACTTAGCAAACCAAAAAAATGAACCGCCTTTTATAATTATATCTGACGGAATAGAAGATCCTCATAATTTGGGAGCAATAATCAGAACCTCTGAATGTGCAGGGGTTCACGGTATAATTATTCCTAAAAGACGTGCTGTAGGTCTGACATTTTCAGTAGAAAAAGCATCGGCAGGAGCATTGGAGCATATTTTGGTGGCAAAAGAAGTAAATATTGCTGCTACCATAGATAAACTTAAAAATCATAATATCTGGGTTTATGGTGCGGATTCATCCGGTGAAACTTGGTGCCATCAATCTCTTTCGGGACCTATCGCATTAGTCCTTGGAGCTGAGGGAAAAGGAATAAGCAATATTGTGAAGAAAAAATGCGATGGACTTATTTCTTTACCAATGCTAGGAAAAATCAGCTCCTTAAATGTTTCTGTTGCATCTGCTATAATTATATATGAAGTTTTGCGTCAAAGACTAAATCTTTAGTTGTCCCTGATAGTGCTAATAATAGACCTGCACTAGGGCCTGCTTACATGAAATTTTTTAAAATAAAAAAGAGCTAAAGAGTGGTATAGTTACCACAGTTTAAAAGCGGAATGTAAAGCCATCATCAAGATAAGGCGAAAATGGTCTCACCTTAAGCAATATTTGCTTAAGGTGAGACCAAAATTTTTCAATAAGACTCCGTTCAGGGGAATAAGGAGGTAAAAAGATAAGCTTGCAATAAGAAGTTTTGGCAGTAGAACATGTTCTCTTTTGGAATGGAAGGAAGAATTATCCATTACAATTACAGTCCCTTTTTTGAGTGACGGCAAAAGCTGATTAGAGAAGCAAAATTCAAAAAATTTACTGTTCATTGTTCCATTGTATTGCAGCGGTGCAGGAATCTTATTCGCTATTTTAGGCCTTGTCTCAAAAATAAAATAAATTATTTATTTTAGCCAAAGTACAGAAGAAGAAAGATAGAGAAAAGCAAGAA
>CAQJOC010000165.1 GCA_948815685.1 uncultured Eubacteriales bacterium
CAGGTAATGCCTCAGACATAGTGAAATACCTCTCAGACTATGAAAGTGCAAATGATAAGTGTATCCCCTTTGTAAAATCAATCTCTCGTATTGGGTGGATTGGTCGAGAGTTCTTCCCTTACAAGGTAAGTGGTGAGATTGTTTTTGAAACTGAGTACAAGGAAGCATCAAACTTAATTGACAGCACATGTGAATGCGGAAGTTTTGATGTCTGGCGCAAAAATGCCAAGCAACTTAAAAATAATCCGTTTGGGAGGTTTATACTCGCCGCCTCCTTCGCCTCTCCGCTCTTAGAAATTTTAAATCATCGTGTATTTTTTGTTCATATCTGGCACGACTCTAAATCAGGCAAAACCGCAGCAATCAAGATGGCGATAAGCGTCTGGGGAAGTCCTGCGAAGCTCATGGGCAGCTTTAACGCTACAAGCGTAGGCTTAGAACGCATGGCTGGGATTCTTAAGCACCTCCCATTCGCAATCGATGAACTTCAAGTACTCAACAATAAAAGATTATCCGTTGAGAATATCATTTATAGCTTAGGTAATGGATTTGGCAGACTCAGAGGTTCAAAAGAAGGCGGTGTTCAGGAGACAGTAAGCTGGAGGAATAATATCTTAACGAGCGGTGAGCAACCGATGACCAAGGAGTCAAGCAACGATGGTGTCCTGACCAGAGCCTTGGAGCTTTACGGAAAGCCGGTGGAGAGTGTCGACACGGCACATCGCTTACATCTTGTAAGTGAAAACAATTATGGTTTTGCAGGGAGAATTTTCCTTAAATATTTGATTGATACTGTGCTAAGGGTTAAAGGAAAAGTCAATCGAGATTTTAACAGCATAAGAAATGAAATCGAGAAACGTCAAGCTGAAAATTCCGACAACACTCACCTCGATAACATAGCGATTGTATGTCTTGGCGACTATTATTCCGGGATTTCTGTTTTTAAGGAAAGCGAGAAAGAAGCATGGAGGGAAGCTATTAATCTCGGAACTCAGATACTCCAAAACTACAAAGAACTTCAAAAAGCAGATACAAAATCGACAGAGCGTGGGACTTCGTGACAGGATGGATAACGAGCAATAAGAATCGTTTTTTGCCAAGAAGTAACGCCATGCTATGGGAAAATCGAGCAAGATGCAGTGTATATCATACCAAATATTCTGCGGCAGGCACTCGAAGAGAATGGATTCGATTATTCTAAAGTTACTCGTGGTTTTAAGGATTGTGGCTTTATTGAAACTGCATTAGATGCCAAAGGACACACCAAAATGCAAGTAGCAAAAAGAATAAATGGAGTACTTCAAAAGTGTTTCTGCATTAAAAAAATCTTATCAGAGGTATCAAATCACGAAATTACAACAACTGCAAATCCCTTAAATTAGCCATTTATAGGTATGTTACCTCTGTACCTCTATTTTTCCCACATACACCTTCTTATTAGAGTAAATATATAAATTAAGATTTTGAGAATAAATATCCACCGGCATAGCCGGTGGATATTTATTAAATTTTTTACTCAGAAAATTTCATCTTTTGTCTTTATGAAAAAATAATAAAATTTAAAGCAACATCGCATAAAGGTTGTGGTACTAGATGTGCGGTAATCTTTTCGCTTAATTTCACAAAAAGTTTGAATGAACACTTTCGCATTTCAAAAAATCTTTGTGCTATTATACGGTGGAAAGTATACCCGCAGATGTACCGTAAAAGACGTGAGCCGGCCTTGATGCGGTGTTGCCCTAATTTTAAAATATGAAATAATTATTATTTATATGTTTATAAAAGAAAAAGAAAGAAAAATTTTATGCTTTGCCCGAACTTCTGACTAAAATGACTTCGGAGTCATACTCAACCATGTCCCCTTCTTTACGGTCTGCATAATCTATTACATAGCCTTCCGGAATATCTTCGCTGTTACTCCAAGTCTCAGCAGGCCTAACACCAACTGAAGAAACTGCAATAGCTGCCTCAGAGATAGTTTTCTCTTTTACTGCCGGAAGTTTTCTCATTTTGCTTCCTTTGCTGACATTTACTGCTATAATTGCTCCTTCATAGACCTCTTCTCCGGCTCCCGGAGTTTGGGATATAATACAGCCTGATGGAATATCATCATTAAACTCTTCCGAGAGAAGCAAAATTTCGTAATCTTCATTTATGTTATCCAAAGTTTGCAAATCTTTAAAATTTTTCTCCCTTAAATTCGGAACAGTAATCTTTCTTTTATTCTCAATTGCTTCATCAGAAGTTTCTTCTTGTTTGAAATTTTGGAAAAAGTTCTCATTTGTTAAAAAGTTATAATCATACTTTTTAACAAATACAC
>CAQJOC010000166.1 GCA_948815685.1 uncultured Eubacteriales bacterium
GCTTATATTTTTGTGTTTTTATTTATTGAATCAGCGACTAAATAAATTAGCACCGGAAACATCATAAAAAATATTGTTATTGATATTATATCAAACACATTGCTCACCCCCTCTCTATTCGGGAAGTGGGCAAGCCGCCTTTCAGGCTAAACTCCTACTACAGTTCTTTATTATACAATATAGATTAAATTGTTACAACAATATTTGCACATAATCTACTTTTTATCTGATTTTTTGTCGAATTAAGTTTATAAATATAAAAAATCCACCTAAACACTTCCTACAGGTGGATTTATAGTTTTATTTTTTATGACATAGTTATTTTTCTTTAATGGCATCTTTTATCTGACACTTTTTTAGTATTGTTTCAATTAGATTAGAAAATGAACGATTTTCATTTTTTGCTTTCACTTTTAAAGCTACAATTAAATTATTTTCAGCCCTAAAACTACATTGTTTTTTTATCATTTTTCAAACTCCTTTCTAGCCTTTAAAACTTTGCATATTTACTTTTGCTCCTTGCCTAATCTATTAATAAATCCCAAAATCATCAAAATGTCGCTGTCATTTAAAAGATTTAGTCCCTTAACAGCTTTATTTATAAGTTCTGGACATCTTAACCTATCATCAAAAAAGTCAGAGGGATCAATATCAAAGTATTCACATATTACGAAAAATTCATTTAATGATGGTAATGATTTTCCGGAGGAAATATTATTTATATAGCCTTTACTGTGCCCCAAGTCATAGCTCATCTGATACTCAGATATACCTTTTTGCATTCTTAATTGTGTAATTCTATCTCTAACATATTTGGCGTTATCCATCACTGCGATTTCACCTCACATAAAAATACTACCTTAAATATTTTTACGATTATTCCACGCAAATATGTTATTTTAGTTAATTATGCCTTTTATAAATGTTATAATATTATTACAGACTACTTTTAAAGCGTTAAATTAAATTTTAAACTAATTAAAATAGTTTAAATCAATTATAATAAGTATAGTCGCATATTTATAAAATGGAGATATTTATAATGAAAAGGTTTTTAAGTATATTGTTAATTAGCTTTGAGGCAGTGACATATCCTGTTAATATCACAATACCAGTTGAGGAAATAAATATTGATGCTGTAAAGCAAGAAGCGACTATATACATCCAAAGAGATAACAAAGATGAGAAAGGAATTGAACAGCAAAAAAGATCCGAAACAGCGTACGTCACAAAAAGTGGCAAATGCTATCATAAAGGAAATTGTAGTTGCTTGAAAAAGTCTAAAATAGCTATGTCTAAAGATGATGCCGTGAAAAATCATTATTATGAGTGTTCAAAGTGCTTTAAGCCAGAAGAAGATAATTAAATGATATAAGAAAATTGAAATTAAACTATTAATGTTGTATAATGAAAACAGAGCTTTAAAAGAGCCAGACCAATTAATTTTGGTTTGGTTCTTTTTAGCTTTATGGAGTGATTTAATGTCTTTTCTCAAGATAAATGGAGTAAAAGTCAAAACGCCTAAGAGCTGCACTTGGAGCTTGCAAGACTTATCTAGTGACGATTCAGGACGAACTCTTGATGGAATAATGCACAAGGATATAGTTGCTCAAAAACGTAAACTTGTGTGCAAATGGGCAGCTATGACGTGGCAGGAGTGCAGCGTTATTGCGAATTTTATGAAAAATAAAGGCGTAGAGGTAAGTCTTACGTACCCCGATATAATGGCTGGAAATTACATAACAAAAGTGTTTTATACCGGTGATATGAGCGTTCCCTATTTTGATTGGTCGAGAGAACTTGTGGAGAGTGCATCATGCGATTTTATCGAGATATGAGAAGGTGAAAAATTGATAAACACGTCAAATAGCTACCAAAGTTTGATATATACATCTGGCAGGAAATTTTGTGTAGAAGCTACAATAACGTTTAAAGATGGAAACATTTTAAAATTAGATGACAAAGATATTATACAAGGCGGAGTAATCATAGATGACGCTGTTTCACACCCAAATAGTTTTGAAATCGGAAGTGCAATTATCGGAAAATTGACCCTTATTTTAAACAATTTAGAGGGTGATTTTAATAATTATAATTTTGATAAAGCATTTATATTTATAAAAATTGGTCTAATTCTCTTAGATAGTACGACTGAATGGATCCCAAAGGGCTATTTTACAGTTGATGAAGCAGTTTTTAGTACATCTACTGTAACAATAACAGCCCTTGATAACATGAGTAAATTTGACAGACCATACAAAACTAGCACACTGGAGTACCCAGCAACACTAAAAACG
>CAQJOC010000167.1 GCA_948815685.1 uncultured Eubacteriales bacterium
ATAGAGAATAATAATCGTCTCCGGAATAAATCCAGTCTCCACAAAAGTAGCACTTCAATACTTTTTTAGCTTCATTGTCTGGCGGATCTAGCCAAGCTCTATCATTTAAATTCTCTAACATATTCTGCCTCCTTTTTTGTTAATGGCTTTTTGTGGATGATTTTTAAAATTGCTGTTATTTGATTTTCACTTCTTTCCTTCTCTAAAATAATTACTATTTGATATGAATAAGATCGTTATTAAGAAAAGCAAAAGTATTTCATTTTGTTTTTGAGCATAAAAAACACCTAACTTTTTTGTTAGGCGTTAGACTATACAAATTAATCTAGTTTATTCTAACATATGGATAAAAGAGAATTATATAAAAAGCTAGGATATTATTGAAAAATCATAAGTACAAATTTGTTTATGCCCGAGAACAGTACGATTTTTTCTAATATATGACAAACTCCGTGTGGGTAAAATGTTATTGGAAAAAGTGCATCACTATGTTGTTATATAAACTTAAATAAGATGTTTAAAACGTCTGTATCGAAAAACAATAATCGAGTAACAATAACTATAAGTAAAGAATTAAAAAACGACTTGATGTTCGGGTTCAGAAAGAAAAATGTTCTATAGCGAAGTTATGTTCAAAAATGATTAAGGATTTTATTCTAAAAAATAACTAACTTCTTAATATATACTTATTTTAGGAGATGAATAAATAATGAAAATAGGTGCTGCATATATAAGGGTATCCACAGAAGATCAAATAGAGTTTTCCCCCGATAGTCAAATTAAAAAAATTAAAGAGTATGCAAAAAGTAATGATATTGTTCTGCCAGAAGAATTTATATTTATAGACGAGGGTATTAGTGGAAAATATGCAAAAAAACGTCCCGGTTTTATGAAAATGATAGGGATAGCAAAAACAAAACCAAAGCCTTTTGATTTAATATTAGTGTGGAAATTTTCGAGGTTTGCTCGCAACAGGCAAGATAGCATAGTCTATAAGTCTATGCTACGAAAAGACTTTAATATAGATGTCATATCTATAACAGAACAATTATCAAATGACCCTACGTCAATTTTGATTGAAGCTCTCTTAGAAGCAATGGATGAATATTATTCAATCAATTTAGCACAAGAAGTAAAAAGAGGAATGAATGAAAAGTTTTCAAGAGGTGGGGTTGTTACGTCTCCTCCGTTTGGGTATAAAATGGGAAAAGATCGTTTTGAAGTGGATGACAAAAGAGCTCAAATTGTAAAAATGATTTTCAATGACTTTATAACCGGAATGGGAGTAAGACAAATTGCAATTAAGTTAAACGATATGGGGATACGCTCAAAGCATGATAACACATTTGAAAATAGGACGGTTGAGTATATTCTTTCAAATCCTGTTTATATCGGGAAACTAAGGCGAAATCTAAATGGAGTCGATAAACATGACCGTTTTCATAGGGGAGAAGATGTCGTTCTTGTGGACGGTAAACATAGCCCGATAATTGACCCTAAAACATTTGAAAATGTGCAGCAAATGTTTTTAGACTTAAAAAAGAGATATACAAAGAATGCCAGAAACACTTATACTGACTTTATGCTTAGAGGACTTGTGCGTTGCAGCAATTGCGGAAGCACGTTAACGCAAGCGGTAAAAGGTAAATCATTGCAATGTCATAAATACGCAAGAGGTCAATGCAACAAAAGTCACAGCATATCTTTAGCTAAGATAAACGAGGCTGTTTTAAAAATGCTTCAGAATGATATGGATAAAGGAGAATTAGATATTGCTATTAAAGAAACTAAAGATGATAGCGTTAAAGATGTTTCAGAAATACTACTTAAAAAAGAGTACGTAAAACTAGAAAGAATAAAGTTAGCATACGAAAATGAAATCGATTCAATAGATGAATATAGACTAAATAAGACTAAAATATTAGAAAGAATTAAACAGTTAGAAAAACAAATTTCAAAACCTGAAGTTGACAAAACTTCTATACAAAATAAATTTAAAAAGAATCTTAAAGATGCAATAATAAAACTTAAATTAACTGATTTAAGCGAAAATGAAAAGAATGAGATCTTGCGGTCATTTATATCTAAGATTGTATTTCACAGAGATAACAATACAATTCAAACATATTATTATGTCTAATTATTTTTTTATCATATAACTATATCTTTTATAAGTTTAGAGGTCCGGACGGTGAACTTGGGGCATCACTGAGATATTTAAGCCAAAGGTTTTCTATGCCATACTCACAGCTCAAAGCTATACTAACTGACATAGGTA
>CAQJOC010000168.1 GCA_948815685.1 uncultured Eubacteriales bacterium
CTTAATTCTGCCATGACGTTTTTGTTATTTCAAATTCCGTGAGTTTATATAAACTCTTACATTAAAATAAATCAAGTTGTTTTTTCAAATAAAATAAAAAATGGAGTATACCACAGTTTTTTCGGCTGTTTTATACTCCGTTTTATTTATATTAAATCATTTGAAAAGATTTTAGCTAATATAAAATTATACATAATTGAATCAGATAAGTTGTTACTATAGCTCTTTTGAAAGTACTTTTGCTTTTTCCTCGTTTGAAACCATGCCTTTGTACTTAAGCCCATATAATTCAGAAAATCTTTTAATAGTATATTCCCCAGCAGCAAATTGTTCTTTTGTTGGGGCCGCACCTTGGAATATAAAATATAAATCTTTACTAGAAAGCTCTCCTTCCTGAATGTATCCATAAAATCGATCAAGGAGGTTTCTAATAGCACCTGACATACTATGCCAATACAGTGGTGAACCTATAACAATAATTTGTGACTTTTTTATTTTTTCAACCACCTCACTAAACTGATCATCAGGATAATTCTGGCCGTATGAATAAATCTTATAATCTACTAAGTTTAGTGTTTCATAAGATTTTGAACCTAATAAAATCTTTGCAAGAAAAACAGTATTTCCGTCTTTATTCGGACTACCGTTAATAAATAAAATTTTCATTTTAACCCTCTCCTTTTTGAGTAATTTTAAATTTATTATACATCTAATTCAGGGCTTAATTCCATTTTTGCGTAACTTGCAGTTAGCTTCGGGTTGGGGACATAATACCTCTTATTTTTATTAATATTTGAAATTTTGCTCATTTCATTGGCTGTTAATTCAAAGTCAAATACAGCAATATTATCTTTGATATGCTGCGGATTCTTACTCCCCGGAATAACAATATTTTCTGACTGAACGTGCCACCTTAGAATAATTTGAGCATTTGATTTACCATACTTTTTTGCAAGTTCAGTAAATATAGGCTCTTCAATTAAGGTATTATCACCATGTCCGAGCGGATACCAAGCCTGGATATAAAATATTATCCTTCTTAATCCTCTCTCTAAGTTCGTTTTGAGGATAGTAGGGATGAGCTTCCACTTGAATAACAGTGGGTTTAATTTTAGATGCTTTCAAAACTTCTTCTAATCTATCACTTTCAAAGTTAGAAAGTCCAATAGATTTTACTTTTCCTTCTTTAACTGCTTTTTCCATGGTTTTATACCCATCTAAATAGTTCCCTGCAGGCTGATGGAGGAGAAGTAAGTCAACATAGTCTACTCCTAATCTTTCAAGCATTTCATCAACGGCAGATTCCTTTTCATAAACAGTCGGCCATAATTTTGACTCTAGGAAAATTTCTTCTCTTGGTACTCCGCTTTTTTTAATTCCTCTTCCTACTGCTCTCTCATTCATATAAGCGTTTGCAGTGTCAATAAGTCTATATCCATTTGTTAATGCACTATATACCGATTCTTCCGCATCTTTAGGTTGTAATCTGAACGTCCCCAGACTTAATTTGGGCATTTTTACTCTATTGTTTAATGTAACGTATTCCATAATATTTATCCTCCTTTTGAAATAACAGCAATTATTAATTATTATTTTAAAAATTCAGTCTATTATAAATATTTATTAAAAAACTCCTTGAGTTTTAACACAGCTTGGTTTACATATTCAGGCTTCCAGTAAGTTTCAATGTGGGTTGCTCCTTTAATCAAGAATAACTCTTTATTTTTAGTACCAGCGGCTGCTGCGAATACTTTTTCCATCATATAAAATGTATCGGCAATACTTCCGGCGATCATTAAAAGAGGTTGATTTATAAGGTCAGCGTTGTCAGCTGCATCAAAGTTCATGAGTTCCAAAAAGCTGCTTACGGTATAGCGAAAAGTTGATTTTGGATGTTTGTGAGTTTTTCCGTAATAATAGTATCCATCCTTATAAAGATCATAAGGTAATTTTTGGGCTTCTTCCTCGGGCATATCGCACATATCCGGTGTATAAAGAACTTCTTTACCCGAAGCTTCGAGTTCCCTTGCTCCGGATGCTTCAATCAGTCTTTCCTGAATTGTCGCAGTTTGGCTATCCAAAAAACCATTTCTTCTAACTACACCTGTGTTGAACATTGAAAGTGTTGCCACTGCTTTAAAGCGTTTATCGGTCTGAACGGCTTTAATAGTGTAACCGCCGCCGCCACAAATTCCGAGTATTCCGATACGTTCTGAATCTACACCGGGGTAATGCACAATAATATCAGCCATACGGTGTATATCTT
>CAQJOC010000169.1:0-754 GCA_948815685.1 uncultured Eubacteriales bacterium
AGCCTAATTTAGGCAGTTCCTTTTGAGATTATATCCTTTCCTTTGATATCACAGATCGCCGTTGACATTTCTGTTGTAATCGTATATATACTGGGACAAAAACGCCTCGCCTTCATCATTCTCATCAAGCTCTCGCGTGGCTTTTCTTTTCAGTTTTTTAATAGCTTCTTCTTTCGTAAGGGCTATACCATGGAAATACCAATATACTCCCTCAGAGTTCTTTTCATTAGGAGCTCCCGTACACATACAAAGTCCCTTCACACCCATCACGTCATCTACCATAAGCTGGCCACCCGACACGCTTCCCAATTCCTCATTACTCAACTTTTTTGCACTCATACAAATCTCCCTTAAGGATTTTAGAAAACTCTAATTTTGTGCCTGTATACTGTCAAATAATAACCCATAATACTCCTACGATATCTCAGTTCCGGGTTATGTGTTAAGTGGTGGACTCGAACGGGATCGAACCGTCGACCTTTCGGATGCGAACCGAATGCTCTCCCAGCTGAGCTACGAGCCCAAATCAATGTCATGTTATCACAGACTGATAAAAATGTCAAATAGAATTGGTCAGAGATCTGAAAAAATTAATTTTATAAAATAAATGTTGTGATATAAAAGATCAAGAATTATACTCAAGGAGGTGGACAAATAAATTTTCAAGAAAAACTATTATACCGGGATGCCTGTCCGCCCGTTAATATCAGCCGGGGATCCCGTCGATGTGAAGTTATGCGAACAGCAGGAGTTT
>CAQJOC010000169.1:820-2253 GCA_948815685.1 uncultured Eubacteriales bacterium
ACTTGAAACACTGCGAAAAGAACTGGAGAAACTAGACATGTCTTTAGAGTATATTGTACTTCTCCGGCTATCACTCTCTATTCTCATTGGCAAAACAAAGTTAGAACAGCATTTGGCTGTATATCAACCCGAAAGAGAGAAAAAAATTTATGACTCTTTGAAATGGTTCTCGGATCATACAGGTGTCGATTCAGATTTATTAGCAAGTATATACAAGCAAATTATGTTGCAATCAGTAAAAATACAGGAAAATCTAGAAAAGTATGATATTCACTCTGTCAAAACTGATGCGAAGTCTGCAAAGAGAGCTTTAAATCTAGCTAGGCAGAATATAGGCGGATTTTTAACGCAGATGAATCTTATAGAAAATATGCTGAATTATGACAATGAGCAGGATGATATTTTGGGGATTATCTCAAAGTTATATGAAGATCTCTTGTCCTAAAAAAGGTCTCTTCATAGCAAAATGAGGGTAACTAAAAAACCGTACTAAATGTTCGAATATAAATGCTATAAGCGAAACTAAAAATTAAAGAGGTCGGCAACCCCCATCTCTTTAATAGTTTTTGCAGCTTTTTAAAAAAAGTAAAGAACCAACCTCTCAGTGTTTAAATTGACACTATCTAGCTCACTTACATAAATGGGAATAAACACCCATAAACGATGTCTCAAATTTAACCTACTAAACTTTAAAGCAACTTAATTGTACAAAAATTAATATAAAAATTCAAGAGATTTTTCTTCTCTGCCAAAATGTTTTCTTTTCAGACGCTTTTACTCGTGCGTCATTTATTCCTCTATAATTTTCATCAGTCTCTTTTAAACTAATAAAACAGTTATTCATTGATTCTGCTAAAAATAAATCAATATTTTCCTTAAAATTTCCCATTTTAACCTCGTTATATTACCTTAAAAAGTTTTAAAAATCTTACTGGGTATTTGCTTTGAAAGGTTTAGGATAATCAATGAGTCTGCCTATTTTAGGATTTGTCTGACAAAATTACCTTAATCTTTTTGTCGGCCAAAGTAAACACTTAAAATAAAAAAATATTTATTTCTTGCATTTATATAAAATAGTGAGCCTTTATAAATTTGTTTTTATTTGTAAAATTATATTGTAATTGCTTGTCCTATAGCGTATAACAGAGAGCTAGTAGTAGGAGTTTAGCCTGACAATGGCGGTTAATCTGCCTCCGAGAGGAGGTAGATATTATGTTGGATTTTATCATTTTAATGAGTTTCTTTGCGTTTTATTTTTATATAATATATAGCGCTATTGATTTCATAGATAAAAATACAAAAATATAAAAGCCGCCACTCGCCAAAGTCGTCGGCTTTTATTTAAGTTAACCTTTGGAGGCTGACCGCTTTTCAAACGGTTTTACTCCTACTACTTTTATTATACACTCTGCGTTGGCTGTTGTCAACACATT
>CAQJOC010000170.1 GCA_948815685.1 uncultured Eubacteriales bacterium
TACAAAAAATAAAAATTATATTAAGGAGTTTCAAAAATGAAAGTTCAACAGTGTAACAAACTAAGTTGGGTAAATTTAGAAGTAGAGGAACAGTTACAAGAATATGTAAATCAAAACAAATTGACAAAATATGTGTTTAACGACCTTCTGGAAGATAGCGAATTATATGACGGTGAAACGTGGCTGCATCAGCTAAAAAATAGATGCGAAGATGTTGCACGCGGATGCTCTACCGGGATAGTATCAAGTTTAATATATTACAAGGACACAGTAGCATTTTTCAATGAATACAAAGAAGAAATAGGCGAGATATTAAAAGAACTTGCGACGGATTGTGGCAGCGATTACATATATAACAAAATACTAGAGGGTGATATATTTATTGAGGATGTACTTACACAAAATAAGCTAGCTTGGCTTGGTTATGAAGAAGTCAATTATCGTATTTTATCAATATTAGAAGAAATGGAGGATTAAAGAGGGCGGTTATAAACCGTAACCGCCTTAAAAAATTATAAGATAAACAGGAGGACAATATGAAAGAAAAAATTAATTTAATTGAATGGCTCAGAGGTAAAAAATCATTATGTTTGAATGATTATGGGGATATCGAAATAGATGCCGAATTTATTCAGAAAAACGCAAAAAGAGACTTATTAATGATAGGTATGATACGAAAAACCGGAAGCGAGATAGCTATGTTTGACGAAAAAAATTTAAGTAATTTAATACGAGTTTTTTATAATTGGGGGAATCAAGTAATTTATTATGTTATGAATATTTCAGATGTATCTGATAATGGTGTTTATGGATATGTAACAAAGTACAGACCTAAAAATAAATTTATATTGAATCTTATTCAAAGATATGAAAACGAAAAAAATAAAAGCTCTTACCACGAGGCGACATGGTAAAAGCAGCGAACCGACAAATAAATAAGTAAAGCAAAATTCAAATTATAGGCGGTTACGGAAATATTATGCCATAACCGCCTAAAAAATAGAAGGAGATTTTTTAAGATAATGAATAAATTTTTAGGAAAATTAGTAATGACAAGAGGAATAAACGACTGTATTGCAGACGATAAAACCTTTACAAAAGAAGTTTTAAAAGCGTTGTTACGATATAAAAATCACGACTGGGGGGATCTCCCCGAAGAAGATAAACGGATGAATGATGAAGCTATAAAAAATGGTAATGATAGAGTGTTGGCAGCATATGAAACATCACAAGGAAAAATTTACATAATAACCGAATATGACCGGAGCTACACCACGATTTTATTTTCACATGAGTATTGATTAGAAAAAAGTAATAACTGCAAGTCAAAGAAGGCAAAGAACAGTAGCCATTTTATGAATTTAAAAATATGAAGGAGCAATAAAAAATTATGTGTTGTATTTCAGAAGCTAAAAATACTTATGTTAAAGATTGGTACACAAAAAAATATCCCGCTGATAAGCTGGGAAAAAATTTAAAAGATAATATAAATTTCTATGATTTATTTGACGCATTAGACAACTATCAAGACATATATGAATTTGCAGGGATAGACGATAGCATAATCCGGGAACGCTTGTTCGAGAAACTAAGCGAAATAATGGGATGTGATTATGATGTAGTTTATGATCAATGGATGTTGGCAAAAGATATAACTAGCAGCGGACCGGAAAACAACTAAATAAGTCAAGCAAAATTTAATTATAAGCGGTTAACAAAACATTATGTTGCAGCCGCTTTAAGATTAAAAGAGATAGAAACATAAAGGAGCATAAAAAGATATGAATTTTAAAGACACAAGAACGAATAAGATTATAAAACTTGAAGAGTTAAAAGAAAGCTATACACAAGCAAAGAAGAACAGCAAATCAAAATACATAAACTTTCAAGACTATCTGATGGAATGTATAAACAAATATAAAAGTATTGAAATAAATTAAGAGAGGATACATTTAAATGAGAATAGCAACAAAAGAATTTAAAGTTTATAAATATCAAGAACTTGGGGAAAAAGCTAAAGAAAAAGTAAGACAGGAGTATATCGAACACATAGACCCATATGATTTTACATACAACGTAATGCAAGACTTGAAAAATATAGGACTACAAAATTTAAGACCATATTATAGTTTAAGTTATTGTCAGGGCGATGGACTGTGTCTAGTGGGGCACATTGATTTTGACGAAATAACACTGGGGCAGTGCAAAATGTGATAGAAGTAATGTAAACGGG
>CAQJOC010000171.1:0-487 GCA_948815685.1 uncultured Eubacteriales bacterium
TTTGTTAATTTACAAAAATTAGTTGCATGGTATTAATTATAATAATAAAATTTGAATTAATCAATACTTTTATATATAAAAGATATATAAAATCTCTAATTTTATTAAATATTTTGGATTATTACCTCTTATTTTATGTATCTAATATTTTATTTCTCGTTCTCTAAATAAATATATCGCTTCAAAAAATAGACGAACTTTCCCTTAAAATAAAAACTTTCCGAGCTATATTGCCCGGAATCCAGCTTTGTAGTATTGGTTAGTAAAAACTCCGCAAAATCCTAATCGCCCTTGCGTTCAGAAGAGCGTAAAGCTTGCCTCGCCTTTTTAATTTCAGCCATCTGAGCCGCAACAATTTGTTCTGCATCTTTCATAAGATTATCTACGTACTGGTTTGCCGCTGCTTTGATTTTTTTGGAGTCAGATTTAGCATCCGATATGATTTTATTTGCGGTCATCTGAGCATTTTTTACAATTTCGCTCTGTT
>CAQJOC010000171.1:503-1201 GCA_948815685.1 uncultured Eubacteriales bacterium
AAATTTTTCCTCTGAAAGTTTTACTATGCGAGCTGCTTCCTTTTTGGCATCATCTATAATCTTAGAGCTGTCCTCAACTATACTCTTAGCCTGGACTATTTCCTTCGGCATTTTAAGACGTATATCTTCAAGCAGACACCTAATTTCCTTACTATCTAAAATTACTTTCCCTCCTGATAACGGCAAATGCCAAGAGGTATCTAAAATTTCATATAGATCATCAATTATTTTGTCCATGCCCATTTTAACTACTCCTTTATTTTATACTTCTGAATTTCCACTGCGGTCAGTATACATATTAATTTGAATACTCCCATACCTGTAATTCTTTTTATGAGTAAACCTTCCGAAGCTCAATCCATGATTTTTTTCAGTCGAAGACTCAGTGATTATTATACCACCTTGATTCACAGCATGGTTAATATATCCCGGCAAAACCTCAAGCAATCCGGAGTTATATGGTGGGTCAAGAAACACTATATCTGCTTTTTGGGGAGGATGCTTCAAAAATTCTACCGCATCCGAGTCAACAAGCCGCACATTAAACCTATTTTTTAGCTTACACATGTTTCTCTTTATAACGTCTAAGGACGACTTGTTATTATCTACTATTATAACCTCGCTTGCTCCCCTGCTGGCGGCCTCTATGCCAATCTGCCCCGAACCCCCAAATAAATCTAAAAATACTTTGCCCTGAA
>CAQJOC010000171.1:1269-2175 GCA_948815685.1 uncultured Eubacteriales bacterium
CCCGAAACAACCCGCATAATAAATTCATTCCCCTCAAACCAAACTCAAAACCGTGTTTATAATTATCTCAAAATTTTATCCGCCGGTCAACAGCTCTTTCACACACAAATATTAATTATTTTTATGGCTAAAGCAAAATATTACATGTATTTATAATGGTTTTTTAAAACAGTATCTATCCACCCCACTACGGGCAAATATCTTAAATCCATTTTGTATGCGTTTACTATCCCCATTATCGAGAGAACTACCCACAGTGTCCATATCCCGGTATGCAGAAGCAGTCCCAGAATCTCTGCGAATACCGGGAAAATATATAATACATTAGTTATATGCCTCGCAAATGTCTCTAAAAGCACTACGGTGAAAAATAAGATTCCTCCCTGCCATGAATGAAAATCCATCATCCTGTTAAATCGTCTCTTCGACATGCGTGTCACTATAAAAAGAGGTCCCACATAAGAAATCATGGAATAAATCCTAACAATATCATCCAGTTTGTCATAATTCAAAACAGCCCACCCCCATACACTCTACATATCCTCATTGATTATAATTCTCTATAGAAATATAATCTATCTTTACATCTTCTAACGGTTTATCCCTTTCATCAGTCTTGACCTTCGAGATTTTTTCAACAACATCCAGCCCTTCAAATACCTGCCCGAATACCGTATGTCCTCTCTTTTCGGTGCTATAATAGCCATCTAAATTAGGATTTCCTCCATGCTCTTCATACAGTTTTTTTATACTGTCGGTAATCTTAGACATATCAACCGTTGAGCCATACCTTTTACTAAATTCCGATGGATTTTTTTTGTATATTTCATATTCCTGCTCAAATCCGCTCCATCCCGGGAATTTATCCGGGCTCTGATAGTTTATAAAAAACTGACTTCCATTTGT
>CAQJOC010000172.1:0-1906 GCA_948815685.1 uncultured Eubacteriales bacterium
CATCATACCCTACCAGCACTAAGCAATGCTCACCGCGGGGCCATATAAACACATCGCCATTTTTACATGAGGAATTTTCATCTGTGTAGTTAATGATCCAAGAAAATCCGGGGCTGGTCTGTTTCATATTCATTGTTGCCCAAATTAAGACAGGAATTCCTCTATCGATGTAATTTGCAACAAGCTCCTCCAAACTCATTCCTGTAGTAACCTTGGTTTTGTGTTTTGAATCATCTAATATTTTATCTATAGATTTTGCAGTTGAGCAGGCATAACTTCCAAATCCGCAGTTATTCCCGCTAGCTACATAGGGATTGCCGGGGTATGCTGCATTAGGATCAGGTCCATAAACTTTGCCGTCGCTGCCTATATACCAGTCTCTTCGGATTAAATAGTAATCTGTGAAATCTTTTTCTGAGATTTTATATCCATAGTATTGAAGCAGCATAGTAGAACTAACAGCTTCGCAGCCATAAACAATCTCATTTTGATTTATGTAAGGAACTCTTATAATTTTAGCGGGGGTTTTGGCCACAGTGTTTTCCCTGTTTTGAGGCGCTGCACTCGAAGATGCAAAAACACTCGAACCTTGGCTTAGGCAAACCATCAAAATAAAACATCTTAGTATAAATTTATTATTCATTTTTTCCTCCATTTGTTGTTTTTCTTACGGTCATAATTGTTAAAAATTACATCTAATCACAGAGCAGACAAAGAAACAAAAGGTAACAATTTTATTTTATATATCCAATTTTTAGCTATTAACAGTAACCAGGTTTTTCAAAATCCACCAGAAACAAACTTCTGTATTTTATTATAACACACTGCTTAAAATTTTTAAACTTATTCAACTAAAAAAACAAAAAGACACTTTTTAAGATTTTCCCCTCTGAGATGTCCTAAAAAATCATAAAGCATCTTTAATTTTTATAAATTTACTTTATAAATTGCTCTAACAATAGTGCTTACAACCTATTGAACGTGACATGTTATTAATTAATGTAAAAAAATAGAAATTAAAATTATAAACATTATACAAACTTTAATTAACGACAAATTTAGACCAAAATCGACAACCAACAAATGGTATTATCATAATAGAAATTAAAGAGGAGGTGAGATTATGTTTAAAAAGGCACTTGGCTTACTTGCAACTTTTGCTTTTGCTTTTGTTTTTTTCGGATTACCCCAAAAAACAAATATTGCTGAAAGTTTAACAGGGGAGCATCCTTCTATTTTCGATTGTCACAGCGTAGATATATGGGATAATTAGATGTAAAAATTTATTTCTACTTTAATAAAAAGATGCATAGCGACGAATTTGTAAAGTTATGTATCTTTTTGTTGCTTTTTTTGCTATAATATCATTAAGAAATTTATGGTAAATTAAGGTGAAATCTTTTGTTCTGTCTTGCAGTAATCAGTATAATTCGATATTTAATAAATGGGTTATTTTCTGTTTTTATGTTTAAAAATTCAGAAAGTACAATTTTTGTAAGGAATGTGATTTTTTCAATTATATATACAACCTCGCTTAGTTGTTTTAAATTTTTTATAAATGATAGTCCAATTATTACGTTTGTTTCCACGATAATATTAGCAGTTTGCTTAGCTTTTGGGAATAAATTTAAAATAGACCGCATTATATTAACTTATTCCATATTTGTAAATTGTATACTCGAGTGTATTCATTTTTTAATTTTTGGCGTAGTTTCCCTAGCAATAGCTGCCTTAAGAATCCCTGAAATTACCCGTCACCAGCCTGAGAGGCTATTGGTCGGCAGAGCAGTGGTGCTAGCGTTATACATTATATCTATTTTAGTAGTTTATAAATTCTTTAAAATAGGTATAATATCAATATGTAGGCTTACCGATTACAAAATTTTTTCAATATTTTTGAGTTTAG
>CAQJOC010000172.1:1935-2154 GCA_948815685.1 uncultured Eubacteriales bacterium
TGTATAAAATGTACATATTTAAATCAAATTCACAACATTTTATCCCTTGTCTTTATATTTTTTATTATATTGTCCCTTATTTTTATATTTTCTTCAAAGGCTTTTTTAGAAAAAATTGATAATTTTAAAAAAAGTAAGCTGAATCCCGCTATTGAAGAAGCAAAATTACAAAAAGGCAAAGGTTATGCAGGTATGAAATTTGTGTCAAAAAAGCTCAAC
>CAQJOC010000173.1:0-1216 GCA_948815685.1 uncultured Eubacteriales bacterium
CAGAGCAGAATAACGGCTAACAGCCGCCGGGGGTGACCCTAGGGAAAGTGCAACAGAGATATACCGCCTAAATTTATTTAGGTAAGGGTGGAAAAGTGAGGTAAGAGCTCACTAGAAGGTATGGAGACATATTTTTTATGTAAACCCTATTCGGAGCAACACCGCGACAAAAAGCATAATGCTTGCTCGGCAGCTTTTTAGAGGTGGCATTGAGCCGTCTGGCAACAGCCGGCCAAGATAGATGATTACTTAAAACAAAACCCGGCTTAAACGTTCTGCTCAGTTTTGAATAAAACCTATTGATATAGATTTTGGGAAGGGGGGTATAATAGTTATGGCCATGAATGAGGAAAACAAAAAGGATTTAGAGCAAGTAGCAGACCCTTATAATCCGCAGGATATGGTTCAAATTATATGTCCGGAATGCAGAGCTTCCAATATTGTAAATCTAAAGAAGACTAAAAAAGCTCATTGTTTTGCATGCGGAAGGGCTTTAAATCTACCGAAAGCACCTAAATCTGAGTAAGGAGATTAAATTTTTAAGATTTAATTTGTGAAATTACAGGAGAGCCGGGTGGCCGTGAATTGGGCGGGATATTTTTATTTTTTATGTTGGGGAGGTTTTATTTGGCGGATTTGATAATTTTTTTATAAAAAAAGAGGATTTAGGAAACAGGTCAGCGATTTCAACTAGGCACTCCCTGATTTTGGGGAGTGCCTGAGATGTAGAGGCAAGAAAATACAGAAAGCCGGTAGACAATAATATCAAATCAAAACCACCGGTGAAAATGGTGGTTTTGAGTACTATAATGAAATTTAATTATTTTGCACCTTGTTCATATAATGCGATAATTTTACTTAACATTCCACAAATCGTCCCGACCGGTACACTAATCCACGGTGGAATAATTCCCAGCGTAATTAAAGAAGACAAAAATCCAAGCACTGCACCTTTGGCTCCTGAAAAAAGCACTTTAAAAGGGTGCTCTATTACATTCTTAAAACCATTGAAATTACGTGAATCTGATGCGCTTTTTATTAAAGCTACTGCTTCTTCTTGTTTAGGAGTAACGCAAACCGTCGCATTTTCAGCGTCCTTTTTAACTGCAGAAGTACTAACCGATGTATCATCGACTGGCGTACGAGCTGATACATTATTGATATTACTTACACACATCGGTAATGTAAACATTAAAGATACAAAGCTAGCTAAAAA
>CAQJOC010000173.1:1281-1495 GCA_948815685.1 uncultured Eubacteriales bacterium
ATAATACAAATAATAAAAAATGTCAACATTAAATTTGACAGGGGGTGTCGAATTTAAAGATAAAGAACTATTAAGTCTAATTCTGTAGTTAAAAAGTAATAGTAAATATGCCAGTTTTAAAAGTATGTTTTGCGATGATTTTTTGATTCTATTTTTTAGGACACTCCCTATGTAAAAATAATCTTGACAAAATCCGGAATGATAAGTATAATTG
>CAQJOC010000173.1:1575-2131 GCA_948815685.1 uncultured Eubacteriales bacterium
TAGTGACGCCATTACGACGCCGGATAAAGGTTTTTGCAGATGTGGAGTCGGGACTGTGCGACTGTGGGTTTTCGTATTTTTCGATTATTGGTCCTCAAAGAGATTTGGGGGCTGTTTTTTGTTTAGTATATTTACTTAAAAGATAAAGTCCTAAATTTGGTTTCCATATAATGATTTGAATATATATATATTATATTGTATAATAGACGTATATTTTTATTTATACGGGGTGATTCCATTGTTTAACAGATTAGGACTATTAGAAAAGAGATTTGAAGAGCTTAATAAAATGCTTTGTGACCCCAACGTAATTTCAGACCAGCAGTCTTATAGGAAACTTATGAAAGAGCACAAGGAGCTTGAGGGTATAGTACAAAAGTACAGGCAGTACAAGAGTGCGGATTCTGATTTACAAGAGGCTAAAGAGATATTGGACGAACATGGGCTTGATAAAGAACTGAAGGAAATGGCAGAAAATGAAGTTTCAGATGCGAAGGAGAGAATCAAAAAAATTTCTGAAGAACTTAAAGTTCTGTTGCTGCCCAAAGACCCGAAT
>CAQJOC010000174.1:0-1468 GCA_948815685.1 uncultured Eubacteriales bacterium
TTTCATATTCTAAGAATGCCCCTATCAAATATTTATAATGATCTATATATTCCAGCTTAAAATCCGCACTAAAGCATACCTTTTGCTTATTATGATAATCATTAAGTAACCGAATAAATAAATCTAAATTTTTTTCGTTTGTTTCAATTTCTAAAGCTGTGTATCGTTTTTTTAATAACCCAATCAATTAACTTTTTTAATTTATCATGGTTTGGGCAATAAGGCTCTTCGCCTGTAATAATCACGAATTTTTTTCTTAATTTATCGGTCAGCTTTTTATCTAAATCTATATAATCAGTATCTAGAGAGCAAAAGACTTCAGTATGATATTTAGTGTCGAGGTAAGAACATTTCATATTGCAACCACTGAATCGTATAAAAGTAGCGAGGTTACCTAAGCGTAATCCCTCGCCTGATATAGAATTAAATATTTCACATATTTTTAAATCTTTATCTCTCATAAATGCGTCATTTTGTATTATAATTAAGAAAATCCCCCTATAAAATAGGGAATTCTCTATCCACAACATTTTTGACAAGGATTTAATTCAGCTTCTTCAATTTCTTCTTGACTTACCTTTATCTAATTAAAAGTAAAAAAATAATTACTTTAAGATATTTTCTAAATATGCTATTTTGACAGATATCGAAAATATCTCCATTGCTTGAGATAAATTTTCCCGACTTGGAAAAGAAGGGGCTATACGAATATTACTGTCCAATGGGTCAAATCCATAAGGATATGTAGCACCTGCAGCAGTCAATGATACTCCTGCATTTTTACATAATTCTACAGTACGTTTTGCACAGCCTTCCATTAAATATACACTAATAAAATATCCACCTTGGGGAGTTTCCCATTGAACAATAGGGTTAGTTGCAAAATGTTTTTTTAGTATAGATAGCACTATATTAAATTTGGGGTAGAGAATTTTTTGATGCCGCTTCATATGTGATTTTATACCAGATAAATTTTTTAAAAATCTCACATGCCGCAATTGATTTAGCTTGTTTGGTCCAACA
Organism: uncultured Eubacteriales bacterium; assembly: GCA_948815685.1. GTDB lineage: Bacteria > Bacillota > Clostridia > Oscillospirales > Acutalibacteraceae > CASPLG01. The sequence goes on from CAQJOC010000174.1 coordinate 1,024, forward strand.
GATTGCACCAAATATCGTCTTTTTAATGCGGAAAAATTTTCTCCTCTACATGCTAGTGCCGAAATAGCTGCCCCTGCAAATGTAACTTTAGATAAGGAGCAAAATATAATCGGAAGCTGTTCATTATTTCTTTTTTTACATTCGTCCATTATGCTTAAAAGTTTGATGTTTTCTTCTGTGAGTTCGTGAACACTATAAGCGTTATCCCAAAAAATTCTGAAATCTTTGGATTTGGGGCTAAGAGCTGCAATACGCCTGACTGTTTCATCGGAATAGGTAATTCCTTGAGGATTTGAAAATTTGGGTACGCACCACATACCTTTTATCCGAGGATCGGACTCTACAAGTTCTGCTGCTGTAGCCATATTAGGACCATCAGGTGTCATTTCTATAGGAATCATTTCTATATCAAAATACTCACATATATTGAAATGCCTGTCATATC
>CAQJOC010000174.1:1497-2061 GCA_948815685.1 uncultured Eubacteriales bacterium
TCCTTGTTTTATCCATGGTTCGCATCCTGCTATTCCATGCGTCATAAACATTGAAACGGTATCAAACATCATCTGAAGACTTGAATTACCCCCGACAATAACATCACTTTCATCCACATCCATAATATTTGCAAAAAGGCGTCTTGCTTCAGGTATTCCGCATGGAGAGCCCCCGTAATTTCTGCAATCTACGCCTCCTTCATTTTTAAAATCAGAAGTACTACTTATAATATCCAACATCTGGTTTGAAAGCATTATTTGTTCAGGTCCGGGAATACCTCTCGCCATGTTTAATTTCAAATTTAGAGTGCAAAAATCTGAATACTTATTTTCAAGTTTATTTTTTTCTATTATAAGCTCTTCTTTACTCATTTCAGAAAAGTTTTTCATTCCATTTTTCACCTTTCTTTATTTTTTATGAATAACCTCACGTGTTTCAAATCAATTTTATTAAAATATATTTGATATTTATAGTCAATATATTTGAAAAACAGATAAAATAATTAAAGATCTCACTTAAAAGCAAACAAGAAAAGCATCTGAAAAGCCTAACAAAGTTTGAAC
>CAQJOC010000175.1 GCA_948815685.1 uncultured Eubacteriales bacterium
ATAAGAGAAGTTGAAATAACTGTGATTTTTCTGTTTTCCGGAACATTTTCTAAATTAGGAAAATCTTCTTCTAATTTATTAAGTTCGTCTTTTATTTTGTTTATGGTATTCTCTCTGTCTCTCGAGGTCATATAAGTTGAAAGATGGTATTTTTTATTGCCACTTGGGCATAACTCAAAAATTTTTTCAGCACTGGATTTCGTATTGACAACTATCAAAGATGACGGAAAACCCCCAGTTTGCTTAATTAAATTTTCAAAGCCAATCTCGCCAATGTATCTGAATTTACATTTTTTAAATACTTCAAATTCGGAAGTCTCATTGACTAAGTTTAAAATCTGAGAGTTTTTCAGAGAGTAACTTCTTATGAGCTTATGATAATCTGGCATAGTTGCGGTTAAAAATACAGCTTCGCTATTAAGATATTTTGTTATATAACATATGGCATCCAGACAAGGTTTAAGGTATTCTGTAGGCATTAAATGAGTTTCGTCGAATATTAAGATACTATCTGACATATTATGTAATTTACGAAGTTTTTTACGTGTATTTTTATAAATTGATTCAAAAAACTGTACTGCAGTTGTAATTATAAACTGCGAATCCCAATTCTCTATTGCAAATTCACATGCTTTTCGATAATTTTCATCATTATTTTTATTATTATCGGGGTCGTCATAGTCAAATGTCGACTGATGTCGCAAAATTTGTGCTGACTCACCGAGCAATGACTCAAATTCTTCAGCAACCTGGTTGATTATACTGTTATACGGGATTACATATATTATTCTTTTTTTCTTTTTTTTGATAGCCCGCTCAAGGGCAAATTTAATGCTACATAAAGTTTTACCACTACCTGTTGGCATATTTATAAGATAAATTTCAGAATCTTTATCAACTTTTTCAAAAACCTGATTTTGAATAGAAGTACGTGCTTTTTGAAGTTTTGTCTTACATTTAAACGAATGTAATTTTTTATTTGTTTTTTCAAGACATTTTACAAAGTCTGCGGTTAAGGGTGCATTTACTTTATCACCAAAAAACTCAGCCGTATCAATAGAGACCGCATCAGTCAAACAGGAAAAACAATATCGGACGAAAAAGGCAAATTTATTTATTAAATTTTGATCAGTAGGTTTATAATCTTTACACAGAAAATCACAAATATCTTTTTGTTCTTGCTCACTAATTTGGTTGTTTAATTCTACTTTTAGTTCTGATTTATACATACTATAATCTTCCGTCTTGCGTTTTAGCCGACCTTCTAAAGTAGAATCTTCCTGAGTATCCTTCCTACATCCCACATTCGGAATACCTGAATGATGTCCAGCTATGCAAAGCTGAGCTACTAGTTTCAGAATACTGCATTTTTTAAAATGCAGTATCTTTGGAATCTCCTTGGCACCGCATATAGAATGCTCCACCTTAATTGGCTTGTTACCTAAAATACGCCTTTGAAATGACTGCTGAAATTTGCCTATATCATGCATAAGTCCCACTGTATACATAAAATTTTTAAAAGGAGGAATGGCATATTCCTTACAAAGTTCGGCTGTATTTACACTATGTTCTTTAATAGATTGCTTATCACTATCCTTATTAATATGAGCTATATACATAATATTCACCTCCTTTATTATATTCATAATTTCTATAATTATCAAGTCCTGATTATGATTTTATACAAATATTATCTTTGTGAATGTAGTAATTTTGACGTTTATCTCGAAAATGCCAAACAACTTAAAAATAATCCATTCGGGAGGTTTATACTAGCGGCGTCTTTCACCGCTCCGCTCCTTGAAGTCTTGAATCATCGTGTGTTTTTCGTCCATATCTGGCACGATTCTAAATCAGGCAAAACCGCAGCAATTAAGATGGCAATAAGTGTCTGGGGCAATCCAACGAAGCTCATGGGCAGTTTTAATGCCACAAGCGTAGGACTAGAA
>CAQJOC010000176.1 GCA_948815685.1 uncultured Eubacteriales bacterium
TACTCCATACCCCGCAATATTTTCCAGACCTTGAATTCGGTTTTCATCGATATCTTTATCGAAAAGTTTTTTTATTGATAAAGCAATTGGATGTGAGGAATGAGCCTCGGCATAAGAGGCAAATTCTAAAAACTTATCCTTAGTTATACCAACTGAAACGATTTTGGTTATAGAAAATAATCCCTTGGTAAGAGTTCCTGTTTTATCAAATACTACGGTGTCTGCCATTGCTAGCCCTTCTATATAACTGCTTCCTTTTATTAAAATTCCCTTTTTTGATGCAAGGCCTATTCCGCAAAAAAAACTCAGAGGAATTGAAAGTACCAGTGCACATGGACAAGAAACTACAAGAAAAATAAGAGATCTGTATATCCAAGTTTCGAACCCTGATCCCGGTATTATAAAGGGAGGCAAAACAGCTATGATTACTGCAACAATAATTATCGCCGGAGTATAATATTTAGCAAATTTCGTAATAAATTTCTCTGTGTGAGATTTTTTTTCCGAAGCATTTTGTACCAATTCCAAAATTCTTGAAACAGTAGATTGCTTATAATTTGATTTTACTTCAGCAATAAGCATACCCGTCAGATTAATGCCTCCACTTAAAATTTCAGAGCCGGATCTCACACTTACCGGAGTAGATTCCCCCGTTAATGCGGAATTATCTATATTTGAATTCCCATCCTGTACAACACAATCAAGCGGTATTCTTTCACCGGGCTTTATCATTATTATGTCGCCCTGTTTTATTTCCTCGGGACTTCTTTTCTCTGGTCTGCCGTTTATCATAATATTGGCATAATCAGGCCTAATTTTAATGATTTTTTCAACAGAGCGTCTGGATTTTTCGACAGCATATGAATTAAAAAATTCCCCGATTTGATAAAAAAGGATCACAGATACTCCCTCGGAGTATGCTCCCAATAAAAACGCTCCTATTGTTGCAATAACCATTAAAACATTTTCATCTAAAATATTTTTTTTAAGCACATTTTTAAATGCTTTTACAATAATTTCACTTCCAAGAATGACATAGCTTATTCCAAAGAAAAAAAGACCGGTTAATGTATCCCATTGGATAAAAAAACCTATAATGAAGAAAAAAAGCCCGGTGATTATTTTCAAAATAGTAAATTTTGTTTTTGTATCAAAATTTTTTAAAATATTATTTGGCATTAAATCCTTCTTTCTAAATGAATTTATTTAGTTTTAATATACAAATTTGTGTTTTTGCATCATGTATTTCATCATTTATAACCATTTTTAGTGCTGTATCAAATTTAACATAAACCGGTTCCAGAAATTCGTCTTCATCAAGTTTCATATCGGCTTTTGAGTCTACATGGCATGAATATAAATAAATTATTTCATTTGAATATCCCGGAGAAACATATATATATCCCAAAGATTTAAAATCTTTTCCTTTAATTCCTGTTTCTTCAAGTAATTCTCGCTTTGCGGCAGAAAGCGGAATTTCTCCTTTTTCAAGTTTCCCTGCAGGAATCTCTAAAATACACTTAGAAAGAGTATGCCGATACTGCTTAACCAGCACTATTTCTTTATTTGAAGTCAATGCAGCTACACATACAGCTCCCTGATGCTCAACTATCTCCCGTGTTGATATTTTTCCATTTGTCAAACAAACCGTATCGAGATTCAAATCAAGGATTCGTCCATGGAATATTTTCTTACTTTCAACGGTTTTTTCATAAAAGTCCATAAAGTCCATAAAATAAACCACCTTATATTAAATATGATATCTTTTTGACGAATATAATTCAATATAAAATTCCCATTTCTTTCGTACAACATCAATATAATTTTTTGAGAGTTCCTACTTAAGGACAGACAATAAAGCAGTTTGAAGATCAGAGAAAAGAGAAGAGGTA
>CAQJOC010000177.1 GCA_948815685.1 uncultured Eubacteriales bacterium
TTACGTTTTCTATTGCTCTTGTTGCAAACGTATGCCTAGGAGTATGGAAATCTGCATTTTGAATATTAGCGTCTTTAAGGATTTCTAAATATTTATCATACAATTTTTTTGACTCATGTTATCTGACAGAAAAGGAGAAGCTAAGGATACGTTCCTCTATATGTAAGAACGGTAGCAGCCGAATTTCTAATTATTACTCATCAGGAGAAGAAGAATGGAAAAACTTTGTATCTGTTATGCAATGAGTTTGTTTATTGTATCTTTTTGCAGTCGGGAGGTCCGGATGGTAAAAAGATATAGTTTGGATTCAAATGGATAGCTCAGACATAATAATACAATTGGAGAGTTGCACACTCTCTGTTGAAAACAATCTTAGCGATGAAGGACCTGAGTATTTCATTTTTCTCGTTTTCGGTTAGTCCGTCTGACTTAAGCTTATTAATAGTATCCTTTAGCTTCTTTTTGAAGCGCTTCTGAATAGAATTTTTATTGGTTTTAGGTTTGGACATCGGTGCCGTTGGGATTACGCCTTAATTTCCCGATATAAGCGGGGTTTGAAAGGATATATTCTATAGTTCTGCTTTCAAATGCGTTTCCTCGTTTTGATACAATACCCATACTGTTGAGTTTAATTGCAATTTGGTCATCAGTTGAAACTCTTATATAAGCTGCATCTATTTTCATATCTAGACCCCTTTTATTAAAAATCCCCGAGACTGTTATGATTACTTATTTCTATCGCCGGGCTCATTTTCAAGCTGCTCATCTCTTTTAGTAGTTCATCAAAAGTTTTGCTGTATTACGCTCAATTTTCGGGAGTGTCTAAATGAGGTTTTTCTAAGATGGGTAAGCAAAGTTTAAATACGCCAAATTTACTGTAAGCATAGATAAAAATATTCATAACGAATTTGAGAGTACTCAAATCAATGCGATATTTTTAATTATTTTGAATGGGAATAGCTATGATAATATATTAATCAGAGTACTTCACCAAATACATGGTAGTATAAATTTCCATAAAAATTCCACTTTCCAGTTTATCTTTGGAGTGCATTTCCATAATTTTCTTTTTACATAAAGTCTTACTATTGGTCAAAACATTATTAGAGTAAAATTGTATATGATAATTCAAAACTTTACCGCCAATGTTAGTAGATTTTATCTCAGATATATAAGAGGTTCCTTTCATAAATTTATTTATTTTCACTATTGATTTGATATCCCGGTAAAGTTTATACAATAAATCTTGCTCTTGAGGCTCTAGCTTTGCTGCCGTGGCACAGAGGTTATATTTACTGAATTTTTCAAAAACATCCATTTTAATATTTGTGTTTTTGCTATTTTTATCGACTAAAATGATACTGTTATTTGTTCTAATTTCTTTAAAATTGAGATTTTTCAATTTATTTTTAATTTTGATCATGATTTTCTCAAACTCTCCATATACCTCCACGGATAAATTTTCACCGCTCAGAAACCCATATTCTATTTTCATTTTCATTTTCCTCCAAAACTTTTAATCGTTGAAAAAAATAAACACTGTGCAAATCTTCAATATATCCAAGGTAGTTTAAAAAACATATACACATGCTAAAAAATTACAAATTGTGTAAAACTAACTGATAGATATTGCAGCGTTATTTATGAAGGGGAATTGCGCTTTTTTAACCGAAATTATCACAAAAACAAAAAAGACACTCCTTTTCAGATTTATCACTTTGGTATTTTCTAAAATGTCAAGTGTCTTTAATTTTTACATATCAGTTTAAAAATTACCTGGGGTCAGGGATCCGAATTTTTGGGCTCAGTGACCCTAACCTGTAGGATTCGGCATCTCATATCAGGGTGAAGAAAAACAAAAACAGAAAATGTGAAAATTATACA
>CAQJOC010000178.1:0-1500 GCA_948815685.1 uncultured Eubacteriales bacterium
TCAGCATTGTAAGCCAGAACTAATTCTACAATTTTTCTTGCATATAAATCCACAGCATTAATAGTGCCTTTATTTATAACTCCATTATAAAGCATTTTACCCTTACTGTCGAATAACATTAATGCAGCAATTTCTTCCCGTCTCCCAATAAAGTGTAAAGATAATTTATCACAAGCCTCTTTTTTGCTCATAAGTTTTCCCTCTAAAGACATGCTGCTGTTCATATAAGTTCTTGCTAAATCCGGAAGAAACTTAATGAATATTGCAGACGTTTCCCCCATGCCCTCCACGTTTTTCAGTGCGCTCAACGGGGCATCTAAAACTGCTGCAAAACTTCCGAATTTATTGAGTAAATTATGAGCAATTTCATTTGTATTTTTCCTTGGTATGGCGTAATATAAAGCGAACTCTAAAATTTCATGCTCACAAAACTTGTCTATTCCGTCTAAAATATACTTGTCCCTCATTCTTTTTCTATGTCCTTCATGCAATTTCATCAAGCCTCCGAAACCTAGTCTTTTTAAGAAATCAATCTACATTGTATCATATATTTTTAAGTTAATCAATAGTAATTTTAATAAGGTGGTAAATTAATATGAAAAAAATTGTAATAGGCAAAAATGATTCCGGCCAAAGAATCGATAAATTTTTGACCAAATATTTGAAACGTTTGCCAAATAGCTTAATGTATAAATATATACGGAAAGAAAGAGTAAAAGTAAATAATAAAAAGTGTGATATTTCCTATATATTAAAAGAAAGAGATATCTTGAACTTGTACATAAACGACGAGTTTTTCCCTGAAAACACGCCCGACCTGGACTTTCTTAGTGCCCCTTCAAAACTAAATGTCGTATATGAGGATAGAAATATTTTAATTGTTGATAAAAAACCAGGGCTAATTGTTCATCCTGACCGAAATGTAGAAATAGACTGCCTGATAAATCGCATAAAACACTATCTATATGCCAAAAGAGAATATAATCCGCATGAGTCAAATACCTTCTCCCCTGCACTCGCAAATAGAATAGACCATAATACCGGAGGAATAGTAATCGCTGCGAAAAACGCCGAATCACTAAGGATATTAAATGATAAAATAAAAAATAAAGAAATTAAAAAATATTATCTATGTAAGGTACAAGGCATTATGAATAAAAAGTCAGATACCTTAATTTCCTATCTGTTAAAAGACCCTGACCTCAATAAAGTAAAAATATCCTCATCAAAAAAAGATGGGTATAAGCAAATTATAACCAAATACACTGTAAAAAGCCATTCAGATAATGAAAGCCTGCTGGAAATAGACCTTGTAACAGGCAAAGCTCATCAAATACGTGCGCATATGAGCTTTATAGGACACCCTATACTCGGTGATAGAAAGTATGGTCTCAAAGTTTATAATAAACAAAAAAATTACCCTTATCAGGCTTTGTATTCTTACAAAATTCACTTTGACTTTTCCCGGTTGGGCACTCCTTTAGACTACCTAAATGGAAA
>CAQJOC010000178.1:1519-1750 GCA_948815685.1 uncultured Eubacteriales bacterium
TTTTTAGAAAACAAATAAATTTGAGAACATCTTCATGAAAAACATGTCAATCATGGAAGAAATCATAAAAGCTGCAAGTATGTATCCTGATTTTTTTATATATAAGACCATCTCACCCCACAAACTCCCCTCGCTTGCATGAGGCAAAAACTTTTTTAATACTCGTATGGAAAATTTTGCTGAGGCTATAGACATGTAAATAAACGCAATCGAAGAGATAAATATCCCCGG
>CAQJOC010000179.1 GCA_948815685.1 uncultured Eubacteriales bacterium
TTTATAAAAATATCAACTTTTTAATGTCTCAAGTTGATTTTGCAGGAAGTCTAATATCTAAATTGTGCTTTGCTTGGTGAATACTTTTCTTTCTGCTTCTTGTTCCGTTTCAATTCTCGGCTTATAGTCGATGCTGCTCTGCCTATTTCTCTCGCTATCTCTCGAATTTTTTTACCTTCTGATAATAATCTCAGTAGATTTTCTCTCTCTTCTATAGTAATATGCTTATAGTGGTTCATTTCTACATTCCTTTCATTTTTTTGTTTCCAAACTCTATTGTAATGGAAGGTTAGTTTTGGTACCACTTTTTTCTTTCCTCTTTTGTTGCACTTAGATTATAAATTCAAGAATTATAAAAATACAACTATTTTTTCAGTTTGCGTTTTCCTCCCTACATCTATGAATTAGCTAAAATATATAGTTTATTTTATTTTTCAGACAAGCCCTAAGTACATAATATGTTTAATTTTTAAATCTACATTTAATTTTATCTAAATTTTTCTGCGAAATGCCACAGCTAAGCAAATAATTTTCTACATTTCCAAAGTGAGATTCTATATATTCGATCAATTTTCTCATATATTCAGGTTCTGATTTAAATATTACGTCTGTGCCATATTTCTCGATACCCTTTTTGACGGACTCATTGTTTTTTATCAATTCATAAGTCATAGAGTAATTATTTATTATGTCTTCTTTTGATACGCCATTTAATCCAAGTAATAGTGCTGATACAGTTCCTGTCCTGTCTTTTCCGTTTGTACAATGAAATAATATAGCCCCATCTTCAACATCCGAGATAGTATCAAAGATTTTCTTAACCATATCTTTTTGACTCAGAGATTCAATATAAGCATCTCCTAAATCTATATGGCCTTTAATTAAATTTTTCATTTGAGTCTTTGAAATTATTAATGGAATATTATAATATTCTATGTCGGGAATATTTCTCAATTTGTCAGGGGAAGCCTTAATTTCACTACTATATCTTAAATCTATAACACGCTTTAACTTATATTTCTCTTTTAATTTTTTAATGTCCGCCTCAGTAAGATTGTCTGTATTATCAGACCTAAAAAATAAATTATATCTTAATTCTTTTCCATCTGAAGTTTTATACCCTCCTAAGTCTCTGGTATTATTGGTTCCTTCTAAGTTCAACGTGATCATCTCGTCTTTTTTAATTTCTTGAACTTTTAAATCAGTATTGGTATCAACACTACCACCAATATTGCAGCCGTAAACCGATTGAAAAAATAAGAAACTTAAACACCTATTACAAAATAACTTTTTAAATTCATTAAATTCCCCTCCTATATTTTCATAATATCATAAAAATATTAAATTTACAAGCTAAATACATTGAAATAAATTTAAAAATGTAAACTCTAAAAAGCAAAAACATTTTTCCGTATATTCTATATTTTTTATGCTCTTTGTTCATTAGAATGCCTGCAAAATCAACTTGAGACATTAAAAAGCTGATATTTTTTATAAATAGGAATTCAAAATGTGCAATTTTTTATTTTAGGCCTTGTCTGAAAAATAGAAAATAGTTAAAGTGGAAAAATTAATAAACGTGCAAAAATGTGCTTATATTGTGAATTTGTTATAAAAGTTTTAGTTGTTTAAGATAATTTTAATATATTTTAAAAATTCAACTCTTTTGTCTCTGTATTCATTTTTTTCGGTTTATCTATGAATTGGATAAAATATATAGTTTGTTTTTATT
>CAQJOC010000180.1 GCA_948815685.1 uncultured Eubacteriales bacterium
TCGTGTCTATCAATTTTTCCACTTTAACTATTTTTTATTTTTCAGACAAGGCCTAGTATATTTCATTTCCCTACACAAAAATTAGAAAAAATTTTGTCTATTATCTCCTCACTGACATTTTCTCCTGTAATTTCTCCTAAAATCTCAATTGAATTTTGTACTAAAACGGTAACGGCGTCTAACGTTACACCTGAATTAACAGCTGACTCTATTTCTTCTATAGCCAAAATTGCTCTGTTTATAACGTCAAATTGTCTCTGGCCCGAGACAAAAGGCTCGCTTGTACTCAGGCTGTCCATATTTATAAAATCATAAACGGCATTTTTTAAATCTTCTACCCCTAAACTTTCCTTAGTTGACATTTTAACAACTTTCTTAAAAAATTTATTTATTTCTGAAATTTCTTTGCAAATCCCTAAATCAATTTTATTGATAATTGCGATGGCTTTATCTTTATTCACTAAATTAATAACTTCCATATCTTCTACAGTGAGCTTTCGTGAGCCATCAAATAAAACAAAAGCCAAATCTGAATCTATGAGATACTGTTTAGCTTTATCAACGCCTATCTTTTCAACGGTATCTTTACTATCTCGAATTCCTGCGGTATCAAATAATTTGATTGGAATTTCTCCCAGCATAGTATGCCCATCCACAATATCCCTAGTTGTCCCTGCAATGTCCGTAACAATTGCACGCTGATAGCCGGTCAACAAATTTAGCAGTGAAGATTTCCCGACATTCGGACATCCTACAATAGAAACCTTCAGACCTTCGTTTAACGCTCTTATCGCTTTTTCTTTTTCGCTTATTTTTAAAAGTTCAGATTTAACTTTTGAAAGATTTTTCTTCAATGAAAATTCTTTTGCCTGTGGAATGTCGTCTTCAGGATAATCTGCCCAGACTGAAAGTTCCGCGACAATATCTATTAAAAAACTTTTTATTTCACTTATTTTTTTATTTATGTTCCCTTCCAATCCGCTTATAGCCAATCTTTCTGCTTTTTCACCTTGAGCCGAAATCAAATCCGCAACAGCTTCGGCCTTTGATAAGTCTATTTTTCCGTTTAAAAAAGCTCTTTTAGTGAATTCGCCTGCTTTTGCAAGCTTTGCACCATTTTTTAAAGCCAAATTTAATATTTTTTTTGCAATATACACGCCACCATGACACGAAATTTCAGCAACATTTTCTCCTGTATAACTACGTGGGGCACGAAAAATCAAAACTATTACCTCATCTATTACTCCGCTCTCATCAAAAGCTTTACCTAATTTTGCACGATACCCTCCGATCTTTTCTAAATCCTGCCCATCAGAAGATTTAAAAAATTTTTTTACAATATTTATAGCCTTCGGACCGGAAATTCTTATAATTCCGATTCCACCCGGTGCCAATGCTGTAGAAACCGCAGCTATTGTATCCATTTTATACCAAAACCTTTCTAAAATTTTATATTTTACTTATGATTATAGTCAATAAACTTGGCTATATCTATATTTTCAACATAAATCAAAATGTATTTAGGGCTTGTCTGAAAAATAAAATAAACTATATATTTTAGCTAATTCATAGATATAAACTGAAGAAAATTAATGCAGAGACATAAGGTTTAAGCTTTTTAAACTTCACAAAAAACATCGTAAATTACTAAAATTATTTATAATAAACTCATAACATAAGCATATTTTTCCGTATCTATAAATTTTTCCAC
>CAQJOC010000181.1:0-1010 GCA_948815685.1 uncultured Eubacteriales bacterium
TAAAAATAAGGGCTATTTGCCGGCATATCATATGAACAAAGAACATTGGATAACGATACTGCTTGATGGTTCTGTTTCAAGAGATGAGGTGTTTGATTTGTTGTCTTTGAGTTTTCATCTAACGTCAAAAAAGTAAGTAGGTTTTAGGGATAAAAATCACACTTTTAAAAGCGAGAGAAGAAATTTACAGTTTAAATAGGAATCCTAGATACGTTTATTTGGGATAGAGTTGTTTTTGCTTATTGGATTTGGTTTAGTTGTTTGAGACTTGGATGAGCATTAAAAAGGGAGTTTAGTTTTTGAAGAAAATTATCAGCAAGGTACAAGCCGCCATAAATAAATATGATATGATAGAAAATGGTGATAAAATTGCCGTAGGTCTCTCCGGGGGAAAGGACTCGGTTACTCTTTTGTATGTATTAAGTAAAATCCGCACTTTCGGGGATGCTGAGTTTAATATAAAAGCCATTACTCTAGACCCCTGCTTTTACGATAAATTTACGGATTATTCCGAGATTACAGAGCTGTGCGACCGTTTAGGCATAGAACATATCATAAAAAGACACCCTGTTTGGAAAATTGTTTTCGAAGTTAGAAATGAAAAAAATCCATGCAGTTTATGTTCCAGGATGAGGCATGGAATTTTACACAATATATGTAATGAGCAAGGCTGCAATAAAATAGCACTGGGGCACAATAGCGATGATGCAGTTGAAACATTTCTGATGAACATTTTTTATGGAGGGAGGATATCGACATTTTCGCCGAAGTCCTATTTATCGAGGAAGAATCTTCACATGATAAGACCTCTAATTTTTTGCGGTGAGAGCGAAATCCGAAAATTTGCAGAGGATAACAGTTTATCCATTTGCCGGAGTCCCTGCCCAAAGGATAAAAATTCTGCACGTGAGACTACAAAAAAATTAATTGAGAGTCTTGAAAAGTCATACCCTAACCTAAAGAAAAGGATATTTAACACGATTAAATCTGAGCACATATCCCAGTGGTGA
>CAQJOC010000181.1:1020-1628 GCA_948815685.1 uncultured Eubacteriales bacterium
CCGGCCGATTTTTCAAAGTAAACAATCATATGCGATCGCCGAGCTAATTACTTAAAGGTACGCAAAAGCGGGGCGATTTGGAACTCCCCCTTATGTTGCTTCCTATTTAATAAATTGAGATGATGTGAGAAAGTGGTTTCGATTTATGTCGGGCTGTTTTTTTCAAAACGACAGAAGTAAATACAACTTTATTCTGCACTGCGAATCACTTCATAGGCTTTGTTCATAGCTTTGTCTGCGCAGACCCGGATATCCGGGTCTAATTTATCCGGACTTTTGGAATCATCGGGGCGATAAAGTTTCATATAAGAAGTGTAAAATTCCGGCTTGATGTTTGGAGCGGTATAAGATTTGGCAGCACGTACCGGCATATAGGTGGGCACTGTCATAAAAAATGACAAACCGGTAAGCGTGCCGGCTAAGAATTTTCGGTTTATTTTCCCACCTGATACATTTTGTAAATCCTCTTCTTTTAAATTTGCTCTTTCACGCTGCATGTCCATAATATAATATTATTGACGTTCCAAATTTTATTTTTATTCTTATACATAAATAATATACCTAATTTTTTAGTTTTAAATACCAAATTAGAATCGCCGTGAAGCTCC
>CAQJOC010000182.1 GCA_948815685.1 uncultured Eubacteriales bacterium
CAGAGACGAGGTAGAAGAATACTGCAGAGAAAATAATCTGAAATTTGTAAACGACAGTACGAATTTCAGCTGTGAATACACTAGAAATAAAATCAGGCTTGATGTTATTCCGGTACTAAAAAATATAAATCCCGATCTAGATGGCACTTTAAGAAGATTTTTCATTAATATTTCAGAGGATAATTATTACTTAAATAATATTTGTAAAAATGAATCAGAAAATATAAAACATAAAAATGATAAAAATAAATAGATATATTATATAGTTGCATGGATAGAAGTCCTGAAAATAGGGACGTTGAAAATGTAATAAAACTTATAAATGGAGATATAAGGTGTCTATCTTTAAATAAAGACAAAAGTATTAGCATAAAGGAGGGGTTTTTGAGTATTAATTGTGTAGAACGCCCGAAAAAAGCTATTTCTCACTGGCAGCACAAGGCTGAAAATATAAATATCTTGACAGAAGCAAAAAAAACATTCATAATTTATATATTAAATTCAAAGGAATATTCTGAACTGGTGAAAAAAGATATAGGAATTAAAAAAAATGCTATCAGTATGGATAATATTAATAGAAATTGTGTTTTTTTCAGGAACAGAAGATCAGGTGACGTTTTTTCTCCTCTCGATAGAGGTATTACCAAGAAAATTAAGAAATTATTTAATGAAATGAAGATTCCTTTGTCTTTAAGAGATAGTACGCCAATGTTGGCTTATAAGGAAAAAATCTTATGGATTTATGGCATTGGAGTTTCCGATGAGTTTAAGGTGCGCCTGGATACAAACTCAATTGCTTTAATATCAGAAAGGTAGAGACTGTTTTATGCTAGATGATGTAGAAAAAGTTTTACTTAACCCGGAACAACTGTCAGAAATAGTCAAGAATTTGGGCAAAAAAATAAGCGAGGATTATAAAGATAAAAACCTATTGATGATAAGTATTCTTAAGGGGTCTGTTGTGTTTATGTCTGACCTTATGAGGCACATTACGATTCCGTGCCAAATAGATTTTATGTCTGTGTCGAGCTATCGGGGAGGAGTGAAGAGCAGCGGGGTTGTAAAAAGATCTTGACATACCCCTTGAGGGATTCGATCTATTAATTGTAGAGGATATATTAGATAGTGGTCAAACACTCAGTTATATAACGAAAATACTAAAGCCCAGAAGGCCACGAAGTATAAAAATATGTACGCTTCTTGATAAACCCATGGCACGCAAATCCTCAATTCAGGCGGACTATGTGGGGACAAATATACCTGATGAATTTGTCATAGGATATGGACTGGATTATAAAGAAGAGTATAGAAATTTACCGTTTGTAGGTGTACTAAAACCTAGTTTATATAGCTAAGGTTTATTATTGTTCTGAGGAGTGCAGTTTAATTTGAATAATAAGAAAATGATAAAAAGTATGATTGTTGCGCTTGTATTGCCGATTTTGGCGATTTTAATAATAACAATTATAAATAATATGGCATCTCAAAAAAGTTACAACTACTCTGAAGTTGTAAGTAAGTTCAGAAATCACGAAGTCACTAAATATGATATGAACTTGAGCTCCGGTGACATGGAAATAAAGCTAAAAGACGGAAGCA
>CAQJOC010000183.1:0-891 GCA_948815685.1 uncultured Eubacteriales bacterium
TCCTACCAATAAATATACAATTTTTAAATCCTATATTCAATAGATTTATTCGCTTTTATCTATATACTATATGTCATTACGACCTTCAATAGTCTCACGAGCTTTTTAATATAAAAAAAGTAATACTTAATTTTCGGCGAATATAATTTAGTATTGAAACCATATATCAAAATATAAGCGGAGGAATATTTATGGAGAATATAACATTTGACAGCCAACTGCCAACCGAAGCCCGAAGAAAATATATTTTACAAAATTTACTGGACCGGTATAAATTCGTAGAAAAAATATCATTGGCGAAAAGTCTCACCGGAAGAGACATATATGCCCTCCAGATAGGTAGTAAAGATAATTCTATACTATTTACGGCAGCTTACCACGGAATGGAATGGTTAACAAGCCTGCTTTTATTTAGGTTCGTATATGACCTATGTGAAAAAGTCGAAAGAGAAAAGGAATACAGGTATTTAATAAAAAAAAGAGGGGTTACAGTCGTTCCATGTGTAAATCCCGACGGTGTGGAGATTTCCCTGGTCGGTCCCAATGCCGCTGGTAAATATAAATCTCTGGTCGAAAAAATAGGAGAGACAGAATCATGGCAAGCAAACGCAAGAGGCGTTGATATTAACCATAACTTCAATGCCGCATGGGAGAATCTCCATAAACGGGAAATAAAAATGAATATAATAGGTCCGGGAAGAACAAGATTCGGCGGAAAAACTCCTGAAAGTGAGCCCGAAACAAGAGCAATTACTAATTTGTGCAGAAATAGGTACTTTGAGTATGCCTTAGCACTTCACAGCCAGGGGGAAGAAATATATTGGGACTACGAAAATAAAACTCCTGCAGTGTCAAAACAAATGGCTGGAATAATGGCTGAAATAAGTGGCT
>CAQJOC010000183.1:916-1580 GCA_948815685.1 uncultured Eubacteriales bacterium
TTTAGCCGTAGGTGGAGGGTTTAAAGACTGGTTCATAGATGAAATAAATCGTCCGGCTTTTACAATAGAAGTAGGCAAAGGGAAAAATCCTCTGCCTATAAGTGATCTGAATCCGGTATATAATAAAATAAAAGACGTACTCTTCTTTCTTACAAAATTTAAATCCTAAAACACTCTTGATTTCTCGGAATTAAAATTTAAAGACCATTATTTTTTCCCGTTATGCTATATATTATTATTTGTAATGTACCCTGCCTCTTTTCTATTTCTCCAAATAATTTGCATGTTTCAT
The DNA here is from genome assembly GCA_948815685.1 of uncultured Eubacteriales bacterium. Classification (GTDB taxonomy): domain Bacteria; phylum Bacillota; class Clostridia; order Oscillospirales; family Acutalibacteraceae; genus CASPLG01. The sequence goes on from CAQJOC010000183.1 coordinate 1,209, forward strand.
TCACTAATTTCTATGTGTCTTAGTCTCTGCAATACATAAAAACACACAACCGGCAATTATCAATCATCACAAGGTAAGCAAAATATTTCACATCATCTTAATACAACCTAAATATACTAATAAGATTTACATTTCCAAATTAAATGAAAAATTATTTATATATCTTCAATGAGTGCTAATAACCGGTATTATTATAATGTTTGTCAAAAACGTGCTTAAATACCATTTTTTACTAAAATCCAAAACTTCAAATCTCCTAAACCGCCTGCAATAAATCTTTCACTACATCGCACATGCAAATATCATCAACACCATTATGAATTAAACAATCGATGATATTTAATACCATTTTTTCATCTGAAGAAATATGCT
>CAQJOC010000184.1:0-895 GCA_948815685.1 uncultured Eubacteriales bacterium
GGTCAAGATAAGTACTTTCGACAAAATATTCACTGACGTTAATTTTTACTTCAGCAAGAACATCTATATATTTTCGTATATCTTTTAACAGGTTATAGTGTTCTCTGTCAATCATTTTTGCAACTTCTCTGCTATCTACGGTGTAAACCCCATTATTTTCCAAAACAATTAAATCCATTTAAGCAGTCTCCTTAAAATATTTTTTAATGTGAAAAAGACTGATAAACTAAAGTATCAGTCTTTAAATCTAGTAATTTTAACTTTTTCAAGAGGAACGATAATGACAGAATTTAAATTTAGGTCCTTTAATTCTGCTTGATAAAAAAATCTCTCATTACGAGTTTTTCTCAACGTGCAGCCGGATAAAATATATTCATTTAAGCTGTTACCATAAACATTCATTTGTCCACTGTCGTAATAAACCGCTTTGTTTAGAAAGGATTTTACTTGTTTTAACTCTATTTTTCATCATCCTTTATATCTTTTGCGTACACTAATTCATCAATAATTCCGCAAATCACCTCTGTGATAGTATTTATAAGTTCTTTCCCAATACTAAAACCTACTCCGGCGGTAATTCCAAATAATATTATGATCCAAATATTTTCCATGATATTCTTCGGTCAGAAATATTGTCGCAAAGCTTCGCACAGTTGTGCTGTGCTTTGCTCTGTATTTCTTCCTGTCCAAAGTACGCCTTTATCGTCCACCGGACGCGGCGATACTTTGAACCCTCAAAATGATTTTTTATAAATTTTATTTCGCCAGTCTGTATCAAGTGAGCTCCCTTCCTTATATCTTTCCTCAAGCTGCGTAAACTGCATTTTTTCGCCGTTAAAGTTTAAAAGCGTAACTCCGGTTCCGCCTCTGCGATTGAGTGCCACGTCAACTCCAA
>CAQJOC010000184.1:1003-1484 GCA_948815685.1 uncultured Eubacteriales bacterium
ACGAGTATTTTCATTCGACACTCGGTTAAGCTGCGACAGACACAAAATCGGTACATTTAAGTCGGTAGCAAGCTTTTTAAGCTCACGGCTTATTGACCCAATTCCTTGATTTCTGTTATCATGTTTTGAATTTGACTTCATTAATTGCAGGTAGTCAATGATAATTAAACCCAAATCCTTAATCATACGGCAATTTAGCCTAATATCTCGAACAGTGATACCGGCAGAGTCATTCACAATGATATTATTTTTTTGCTCTTGTAGCACATTTTTAAGTTTTTCGATTTCGCTTGGCAGAAGTGAGTTATCAATTAATTTGTTCATGGAAATGCCGGTTTGTTTGGATAAAATCCTTTCACAAAGTTCGCTGCCTTGCATTTCTTGACTGTAAAACACAACTTTTTTACCGGTTTTAGACACATTTTGTGCTATCGACAATGAAAATGCAGTTTTTCCGACCTTTGGTCTGGAGGCAAGAATT
>CAQJOC010000185.1 GCA_948815685.1 uncultured Eubacteriales bacterium
ATCGAGAGAGAAGATTCTGACTGGCGGCCGGCTTCTTGCTTTGCTGTTACTGGGACGTTTGATGTCGATACTCATCCGTCATTGGATGGTATATTTTCTAGTAAATAACCGGATCAATTGATTGTTAAATATTTTAATCATAAAGTATTGCCATATAAAAATTTATGTTCAGATAACGTATGCGTTTTTTATGGATATTCTGAAAATCATGATACATTCCAAGTCACGTCACTATTCGATTTGCTTGTCGGGGGCAGTGCTTATGATAGTACTGGCGTGCTGACTTACAGAAATTTTGAATGTTTTACAGAGCCGTATGTTTTACTTTTATATGAAAAAACTCTTGATTTTATTGAGAGTGAACAGCCCGGCTGGAAACCAAGTTCTACTTTTACAGTTGATAAATGTTTTGATCTTAGTGTTAATTTTTCAGTTGATGGGTTTTGTAATCTTCTTAAAAGTCAAGAATCAAAATAATTGGTTGTTAATTACTTTCAAACTATCACTGTCTGATTTTAAGTCAGTGATGGTTTTTATAGTCTAATAGCTTTGAAATTTTTCCCAATTTAGGTATTATTATGCATTGATATTTCATTGCCATATACATAATTTGTAAAACCTGACCGTTGCTCTTTGCAACAGTTTTAGATTTTTAAGCTACTTGCTTGTCCGGTTTTTAAATCATATGAAATAAAATTAAAAATATATTTTAATTTTATCTTGACAAAATATTTATAATATTGTAAAATTATATTGTTACAAAAAATAAAAAGGAGAGGTTAAATTTGAAAAGTTTAGTAAAGAAAGTAGTTTTTGGGGCTTTGTTTTTGATGAATGTCGGGCTGGTTTTTGCGCATCCTCCGGTAGATCCGCCAGAAGATGTCGTTCCTCCAGAAGCACTAGATACTATATATGAACTTCATGATATGACTGAAAAGAAACGTAAAAATGAATATGAAAAAAGAAAAACTAAGAAGGAATCTGAAATCCAATGCAAATTTGAAGAAGAGTTACGAGGAAAAACGATTGAGATTAATAATAGCGTCAAATGTGGAGACAAAACTAGTAGTGAGGCTGAATCTGACTTAGAAAGATGGTATGAAACAAGAAAGGCTGCGCTGCAACTCGAATTAAAGAATTGTTGCGAAGAGATTAAATATAAGCTTGAAGATCTTCAAAAAAAAGAATACGGGTACAGTATATTTACGACTGATATTCCCTGGTTCATACTGAAGAAGTATAACGCTGTGCCTGCTATAGGTTTGAATGAAAATGATCCAGAGACTGTATGCGTTTTTCATGCTCCTTTTAATGATTGTGGAGATACGGTATTTCAGACTGGCTCGCTGAGGGGTGTTCTTTATGGCCATCCGGATGATGATTGTGCTATGATCAAGGGAAGGAGTTACCCTATTGATGACTATAAGGAACCGTGGCTTTTACGATTGGATGAGCCTACCGTTGCTCTTATCGAGAGA
>CAQJOC010000186.1 GCA_948815685.1 uncultured Eubacteriales bacterium
AACGCATTAAATGCCGTAAAGACCGGCGATGAGCTCACATATGTTACGATTTCTGGCTTAGGCATGGTGATGACACTTGCGCTCGGCTTAATGCTAAATTCGAAAATAAACAAGAAAAAATCTGATATGTGAGAATATTAAGTGTGCCGATAGGAATAGAGCTCTTATTTGAAATACCGGAAGATTTCTTAATTTTCTTCCGGTATTTTTAATATCCCCGTAAATTCTACGGCTTTTTAGAGCCAGAGTAGACGATAAAAAATTTATGTTGATATTTTTTACATTTAGTGCTATAATAAAATCGTAACAAGAGGTGACCGTTTAAAGAACGGTATTGTCCTAAGAAGCTTTTATAAAATAATCGCTGCTTTGACGAGGGCGATTATTTTTTTGCGTCTATATCTTTAACTATTTTCCGTACCATAAATAGTATCAGCAAAATAAATAATAGATTTATATCCACAACATCACCCCTTTCTATAAAGGAGTGACAAACCGCCCTTTGCCCGGACTTTCTCTTGTTACAGTATTTCATTTTACAGCATTTTAGACAGAAAATCAACAATATTTTTTACGGTGCGTTTCTGCATCGTACTTTTGAGTTATCTTCCCACAGTACTATTATAGCAAACTAAAAACGGACAAACCGGGACATTTTTAAGATAAGCAACTAAAATGCTGTTTGGTATCTATTATCTTTTGGAACAATGGCCAGTGTCTTTCCTAAAGGTGTAAGCAATTTTAAAATAGTATCAATTTGCGGATTTGTTAGCCCTTTTTCCATCCGTGCAATTATAGGCTGCTTTACGCCACTTAATCGTTCTAATTCTTTTTGGCTTAATCCTTTTTCCTTGCGTGCTTTAATCAGTTCTCCAATAAGAGCTACTCGGAGGTTGCTCTCTGCTATTTCTTCTTCAGTGAAGATTTCTTTTTCGAATTCTTCCCAACTTCTTCCGACTGCATTATTATTCATAATAAATACCCCTCTCTACTAAATCAGCAAATTCATTCTTGGCTTTCAATATTTCTCTTGCGGGTGTCTTTTGCGTTTTTTTCATAAAGTGATGCAGTAAAACATAGCTATCATTTATCCATGCAACAAATAAAATTCGGTCTCTCAAAGGTCTAAGTTCCCATATGGAGCCATCTATGTGTTTTACATAAGGTTCACCCGCATGTGTGCCAAATTCGCTCAAAATTTTTACATAATCACGTATTTTATTTAATTTTATTCGGCTGTCTTTATCTTTCTTTGAGGCTAACTTTTTTAAATAATCTGCGACTGGTTCGTTACCGTGTTTATCTTTGTAAAAATAAATTTTATGCAAATTAGCATTTCCCCCTCTGTTAATATTATACTTAAAAGTTATTAAATTGTCAATACTAATTTTTTCTCAAGTATCGGAAAAGCCTTTTTCTAAGGCTTTCCGCATTATTATTGCCTCCGAT
>CAQJOC010000187.1 GCA_948815685.1 uncultured Eubacteriales bacterium
AAAATATAGCGAATAAATATTTTGTACTGTTTATCTTTTTTTGCCGCTGTCGGAATCAATTTACTTATCTATACAATTAACCTGTTTGCAAATTTATTTGTGTAAGCCTTATAAGCCCCATATTGATAGCATAAACAATATAGGGCTTATAATAAGTTGAACCCGTTAGTCTTATTCTAAAACTGTGATACTCGAAATAAGTTTGATACCCGAATTTTCCATTTCTTTTTTGCTTATATTTTCTGCAATAAACGTTTTTTCTATACCATTTTCCATAACCTTAAAATAGCATTTACCATTATTGAGTCCGGGACAATGATTTAATAGATTTTCCGAATGATTATCTTCCCAATAAGCTTTTCGGGGAAAATCAAAATTTTTTATGCAGGAAATTATATCTGAAACAACGGCACTTGCAGTGGGGAATTTCCCTGCACCCTTGCCATAAAACATGATTTCACCGGTACAGTCACCATCAATTAAAACTGCATTAAAAACATCATCAACAATTGAGAGGGGATTTGATTTTGGAACAAGCATCGGTGAAACAAAAATTGAAAGTTTATTTTCTCCATCTTTCTGTGCATAAGCAATTAGTTTTATTACATATCCTAAATTTTCGGCACATTTTATATCTGCAAGAGATATATTTGAAATACCTTGAACATATACATCCTGCGGATAAACATGGATTCCATACGCAATTGAAGCTAAAATACAAATCTTATTTCGTGCATCTAATCCTTCAATGTCCGCAGTTGGATCAGCCTCGGCATAACCAAGTTTTTGTGCCATTTTAAGAGCTTCTTCAAAACTTAAATTTTCGTTTCTCATTTTAGTCAGGATAAAATTAGTTGTACCATTTAAAATTCCACAAATTTTATTAATGTTGTTTGCACTTAAAGAGCACATCATTGGCTCAATGATAGGGATTCCCCCGCCAACACTTGCTTCAAATTTTAAATTAACTTTATTCTCCTGTGCGATTTTTAAAAGCTCTGCACCATGGGTAGCGACAAGTAATTTGTTTGCAGTAACTACACTTTTTCCGCTTTCGAGACAATGTTTAACAAAATCGTATGCGGGGTCAAGTCCGCACATAGCCTCAACAACAATTTTTATCTCAGGATCATTTAAAATCTCTTCAAAGTTAGCTGTGAAAATACCGCTGTTATTTAAAAGATCCGTATGGGTTTTTCGAACAAAAATTTTTTTGACTTTAACGTGTTTATCTGACCATCTCTCAATATTATTTGCATTATTATTTACTACCTCATTAACTCCAGAACCGACGGTACCATAGCCTAAAATTGCAATATTTATGGTTTCTTTTTCAAAATCGGTAGCAAATGTGATACCAGTAAAAAAGAATAATACAAGGATTAAAGTCGATAATTTTTTTGAAAGCTTCAATTCAAAAACTCCCTTATATAAT
>CAQJOC010000188.1 GCA_948815685.1 uncultured Eubacteriales bacterium
AAGTACGGACAGATCTTGGAAAAAAAGGTTATTACTTAGATGAGTATTTATCAAAGATTTTTGAAACTTTGGCTCGTTTTGATTTAGTTACAGTAGGCGAAATGGCAAGTGGGATATGTTGGCGTGTTCAGAGCGACTGCTATATATTGTGCGGAACTGAAGAGGAAAAGGAAAAAAGTGAGTTCTTTGATATATCAGAAAATTATATTAATAAGAATCCGGTCGATTTTAGTGACCGACACACCCAAGTACAATTTTATGCAGGTAATATTTTAATAGAGCACTTAAATATTTTTGCTGAAAAAGTAAAATCAATTTATAGAGAAAATGCTCTGTCTGAAATTGATTACCCGATATCCGATAATATGTATGAAAAAATTTCTTATTTAATTGGCGAAAGGCGAATGGAAATACTCAATGAAAAATTATGTGAGGCATTTGTAGTCGGTCCGGTTATGGTATCGGTGGTACAGCAAATTGTGGTTCGAGCACTTCAAATGCTTTGCTACCGAGACCCGGAAAGCTCTAAAATGCTATACCAATTTATGTTGGAGGAAAAGTTTAATGGATAACTTAAAGACTGAATTTCAGGACTTCATGGGGTGCATGATCGAGGATACGCTTTCTGAGTTAAAGGCAGAAGATGCAGAATACGGAAGGCACATGGAAAATAAGAAAAACAGTGTGAAAAAAATCGGAGAGATTTTAAACAAGTTGCCATCAGAAGATAAAAAGTTTATGGAAAGTTATGAAATGGATGTGTTTAATATAGAAGCCATAGAACAACGCCACCTCTACAGACAAGGATACATTGACTGCATTAAATTACTCAAAATTCTCGGTGCTATATGAAATAATGTAAAATTTGAATACTCCAAATAAAAATAAGCCCATCTCAAAGCATTGTGCTTAAAGGATGGGCTTTAATTCAAATTATTATTTATATTCCGTCAAATTCAAAGGTAATTCTTGCCCGTTTTTAAACACAAAAGCCGCCTTGGTATAAGACTTCACAACAATTTTGTCTACCACGCTCGTGAAGAGTTTTTCATCAAGGGTATCGATCAAATTTTCTTTTGACGATATCTCATTTAAAAAATTCTCGATTGATATCACTCTAGCTCTTTTGTTTTTAAGTTTAGTATCAATTTTCTCTATTTTTTGTTTTAATTCTTCATATTCACTCGATAATGTGTTATAATGTTCCCTGTATTCGTATTGATTCAAAGTTTCAGTGGCGTTTTTGTCTATGTAACTTTGAATTTTTGTATAAAGAAGCCGACTCTCTCCACAGAGTCTGGCTTTTTCTGTTTCCAAAAGCTCTGTATCATCGATTTC
>CAQJOC010000189.1 GCA_948815685.1 uncultured Eubacteriales bacterium
TAAGAATTTCTTTAATTTCTTCCATTTATAACTTTGAATTGCTGTTTTAGGACAGTTTTATTATTTACCGAAAATATCACCAAGTATGCAATTAAATTTAATCTTAGGATAACTAGGAATATCCTGAACCAGGGATGTGTGTATTTGAGACTTATCTGTAAAGCTTCCAAGACTAGTAATTACAGGAGGATTTAGAAAGGCCGGGGGAGGGAGTTGTATTGAAGTCTGATTTATAACTTGAGTAGACGTAGCATTTGCTGAAGCATTTGTCATATCTGTATCTGTAGTTACAGGAGGCAGAGATTCAATTGGATTTTTATCGGATTGTTCCGGTACTTTAGACAGATTTATTTCGTCAGTCCACCGTGCATATCTGTTATGCTTTTTACTATTTTCTTTTCTTCTGTTAAGTAAATGGCATCTATTTTTCACCTCTTTATCATTCCTTCCTGAAAGAAAATCGGAAATTTTCGGCCAATTACTCCCGTATTCCTCATATTTATTTAGAAGTATCTGATCTTCATCTTCAGTCCATGTTTTTTGGGAAATTTCAGGGCTCAAAAAATTTGTGTATCTTTCTCTACATTGACGAGCACTGCGACCAGACATTTTACTTGCTATTCGACTCCATTTTCGGGCATCATCCTTCTTTACAAGTTGTATTAAACGCTCGTCTTCCTCTTTGGTAAAACGGGCGTATTTTTTTATTCCCTCTGATGAAGACTTTTTTCCTTTGCCATGTCTACCTGCAAAAGCTGTTGGTAGAAAAGTAAGCACAGTGGCACATAAAAACATTAACGGACATATTTTTTTGAAACCTTTTCTTAAATTTATTTTCATATGATATCTTCCTTTCTTTAACAAGAATAATGAATTTTAATTGAAAATGCAACATGATAATGTTCATTTTTAAGTGGCGACAAAAAAGCTCCCCAACAAAACGTCAAATAAGAAAATAAATGTGGGGCAGATTCTCCCTAACCGCCCCAGGCAAAGCCCGGGAGGCGCTTGTCCCTCTTTTATCTGCGAAATATTGGTTTGTTTTCCAAGTTATTTGATTATAAACCTATAACTCTGTCTCCATAATACCGTTTCATAATAAACTTTTAGTTCCACATTTAACACCATACTTACTCAATTTGTTATAGACTATAAAATTGATTTATAATATAATAATTGTATTAGGCCTTGTCTGAAAAATCAAAACAAACTATATATTTTAGCCAATTCATAGATA
>CAQJOC010000190.1:0-959 GCA_948815685.1 uncultured Eubacteriales bacterium
GTTTAAAACTTTTATTTACGAAACCATATTTACTTGGCATTTTCGGCTCACTTGCTTTTTTTGAGATTATAGTTACGATTTTTGACTTTAACTTTAAATATGAGGCAGGCAGTGTTTATTCTAAGGTTGAACTTACCAGCTATTTTGCCACTTATAGTTCGGTCGTAAACATAGTTTCGTTTTTATTCTTGATTTTTGGTGTGAATAAGATAACAAGACGTTTGGGAATTACAGTGTCTTTAGCAATAGTACCTGTTGCATTTGGCCTAGCTGTTTTAGGATTTACTATGCTCAATAGTTTGCAGTTTTTGTTTTGCTTAATGGTAGGCTCAAAAGCCATTAATTATGCCCTTAACGGCCCGTCACTAAAGCAACTTTATGTTCCAACCAGTCCGGCAGCAAAGTCTAAGGCACAAGCTTGGATTGAAACTTTCGGTTCAAGAGGTGCTAAGGAAATTGGTTCCGGGATAAACATGCTTCCGAACGTGATTGGAAGATCGGCTTATAAGTTGGTGGGAAGCGGTATAGGAATGGTGTTTGTGGTAATTTGGCTGGGAGTTTCCATTTATTTAGGTAGGACTTATACAAAAGCAGTTAATTCCCACAAAGATGTCTGCTGACAAAATTATTGTGTAATTAAAGAAATAGGTGACGCATTTTTTAAGAATTGTATACTGACAATGTAAGATTAAAATGACGCCCTTGATATTTAATTGTGAGCATTAGAGAGATGATGTATTCTTAAGTTAAGAAACCTTAGCTACAATGAAAACCGGCCATATTGAAATGGCTGGTTTTTTTATGCCAAAATTATAATATTTTCCATCGGTAAATTAGGACACAAAAATCTCATGTAAATGACAAGCCTACGCTATAAATATTACGCAGTATTGTAGAGTTTTTTGGTAATTTTAGCGTAAAATGAGAATTTGTCTTATTTTATTATTATAATAATGGAT
>CAQJOC010000190.1:969-1194 GCA_948815685.1 uncultured Eubacteriales bacterium
AATAATAATTAGAGACAATATTTACGAGGTGATTCTTTGATTAACTTAAAATCTTTAATAGTAAGTCTACTGATACCACTTGCTGTCGGGAGCATATCAGGTTTTCTGTCGATGGAGTCTATGAAAATTTACAAAACCTTAAATCAGCCAAGTTTTGCACCACCCTCTTTTTTGTTTCCTATTGTGTGGAGTATTTTATATATTTTAATGGGGATTTCGTCGTAT
>CAQJOC010000191.1 GCA_948815685.1 uncultured Eubacteriales bacterium
TTATGATAGTCTTTATTTTTATATTCGGAGTTTATACTCTCATCCACGAAACACGACGGGTCAATAAATTGAGCGTGAATTTTTCTGCATATAAACGCCAATTTAGACTGGTCAAAATAAGGTGCTTTACGGTCGAAAATTGGGATAAGTCCGGTTTCTTTTATTTTATCAAAGTTACGTCCGGATTTGCTTCCGCATATGCCGAGGATATTTTTAAACCCGTCTTTCAAGAAACTCAAAGAGTAATAATCGTTTTTCTCCAGGAACTCAAAAGTGTATCTTTGGGGGCGTATGAAGATAAATGTAACCGGTTTTTGCCATATAACTCCCAGTGCGCCCCAGCTTACGGTCATGGTATTTAAACTTTGCTTATTTCCCGCAGTGACCAGTGCCCAATCATTTTGAAATGAGGAGAAGGGAGCGATTTTCAGAGAATTGACATCAATTTCTTTAAATGACATAAAAACACATCCTAATTATTTTTTTATTAATATGATAGAACCCGCACAAATTATAACATATCGTGCAAATAAATTCTCTCATTTTTTGATAAAAGGGCATAAATTAAGTAACAGCAGATAAATAACAACGAAAAATTATATTTTGAATTTAGGAGCACCATAAATCCGACTAAGGATAGAGGCATAAGGAAGATAATAGAGATGATATTATATAATATGCTGGCAGTCTTAGGTGTAAAAAAGTTACTCAGGATAATATAAACAATCTCTCCGCCATCGAGCGAAGATATGGGGAGCAAATTCATTATCCCCATTGCAAGATTTGTATATATAAAGAGGCAAAAGGTATACTTGTGCGTAAAATAAAATAAAACCATACTTACAAAAGCGGTCATAAAATTAAATGCGGAGCCGGCAAACAAAATAAGCAAATCATCGTTATAATTAATAATCTGTCTATTATTGTCCATTATATCTACGTGGAAAAAACCGATTTTAATTTCTTGAACACAGTGATTTTTAAACAACATAGCAGCTATATGACCTATTTCGTGCAAAAACGTAGATATAACCCCTATTAATATAATACCTGTTGAGTCAGAAATTATTACATACACTATAAACGCCAAAAAGTAAAAATTTATATGTACTTTTATGTTGTTAACACACATTTTCTCTATACAAAAACCTCTCCTT
>CAQJOC010000192.1 GCA_948815685.1 uncultured Eubacteriales bacterium
GCCATGCATCTGTTACTTGCTACCCTTAAACGGGTCTAGATACTCCTTAAAACTTATTTGATCTGATATTATGTCTTCTTGTAATTGATTTTTGATATACTACGCGCAACTCATATTTTATATAAAATACATATAATTTTATATATTGTTTAGTTGATTTTTGTTGGCATGGTATGATATAATCAGATTATAAGCTTGTGAAAAATCATAAAACATCTTGAACCAATAAATGATTAAAGAGGGGTGACGCATTATGCATAACATGGACAACACCATGGATACACAACAAAAATTAACCAAAGCTCAGGAAAATGAAGTCTGCGGCGGTTGGAATGGAGGTCATGGTTGGGAAATAACTTGCTCCGAAGGGCGGTTAAATGAATTAGAGTATATAGGCGTTAAGACGAAAAAAGGGAAAAAGGGAAAGCAAACGTACTATTTTGAAGATGCCAACGGTACGGAGCATAAAATGCCCAATAAGGCAGTGGACGCGTTCCACACTGTACTGGCTAAGCTTATAGATGAAACTCGAGATCATAGAAACGGGAAGTGAAGCATATGGGAAAAATAACAAAATTAACGCCCTTAGATGACGACTTAAACAACTGTTTTGGTGGCTACGCCTGGGAGAACAACAAATATGTGAAGCGAGTTTGGAGGCTTTTGGATGTTGAGGTTGGAAAAAAGTACCTAGGAAAGGACAAGTATTACTACACCGATCCCGAGTCCCACACCAAGGTTAGAGCTCCGCTGGGGTCGGTCGAGCTCAGCTCGTTGCCCAGTGCCGTGAAGGATCTTGGCGACGCCCTTAAAGAGGATGTATTGAAGGGTAATTGGGATGATTGCAATTAGCATGTTTTTGCCGCCGGGCCTCCTGCGTTGCATTAGCGGGAAGGCCGAATAATGCCAGACAGCCCCAAAATTATATAATTCGATAGTTAAAAACAGAAATCTTACAGTAGGAGCGAAAGCTCTTTATTTTTATATTTTAGTCGTTGCAG
>CAQJOC010000193.1 GCA_948815685.1 uncultured Eubacteriales bacterium
AAGTACGGACAGATCTTGGAGAAAAAGGTTATTACTTAGATGAGTATTTATCAAAAATTTTTGAGGTTTTAGCTCGATTTGATTTAGGGCGTGTTCACACGAAATAAAGCATCAGAAATAAAGGCCAAATAGATAAAATTAATGAACATAATATCGAATTTATCGCATCGGGTAAAAATGCGTCTAAAATCGCTTAACTCTGAAAAAAGATGTTCAATTTCATTTCTGTATTTGTGCAAAATTTTGCCGTGTTTCCAAGGTGATTTTCGATTTGATTTTGGAGGAACAACAGGAATAAAATTCAGACTTTCAGAGAGTATGCAAGTTTCATCTCCTTCATAAGCTTTGTCCATAAGCAAAAATTTTTTCTTTTTGGTCTTCTCCAGTATTTTTAAAAGTTTTCTACCTTCGGGGGCATCCCAACTTTGACCTTTAGAAAGAGAAAACATTACGCAAGTCCCTTTCACTTGAACTGATCATGTGAATTTTGGTATTGAAACCGCCTTTAGTCTTTCCTATTGATTGTTTACCTGATTTTTTTTAAAGAACCAGTTGCATCTGGATGAACTTTTACACAGGTAGAATCTAAGCAAAAAATTCGTCTTTTTATAGAAATTAGTCCCATTTTTTGTATATATACAAAAATTTTTGCCGGTACTCAATTTTTGCCCAGCGATTCACTCTCATATTAAATCGTATACCAATTCTCTCAGATTAATCGCCATTTACACCTATTTTATAAAGGCAACACCGCATAATATATATTAATAATCTCCGAAATACAAAAAGACAATTAGAAAAACAAAACCTAGAAATATAAATAGAAAGAGAGAAAACTTTAAGACCTAAGAGCTTATCCCGAAATTAGCGATGAACCCGAATAAGCTTACGCCAAACAAT
>CAQJOC010000194.1 GCA_948815685.1 uncultured Eubacteriales bacterium
ATTTTGTGATGTACTCAGTGCTTGGGCCGATAAAGATTGTTTCCATGTTTTCAAAAATGTTCATTTTAAAACCCCTTAATAATTTTTATTCCTAACCAACGTTTGTTGGTATATTTCAAATTATAATGCATCATAATTGTTGTGTCAATAACAATTGTAGGTGATAAGATATGAAAGACATTTTAGCAAGTCGTTTAAAACAATGTAGAAATGAAGCAGGATTAACACAGCGAGATGTAGCTACTTACTCCGACATTACGGAAAAAGCATATCAAAATTATGAACTCATGACACGAAATCCCAAACTAGAAATTTTAATAAGAATTGCAAACACATTTGATGTTTCTTTAGATTATTTAGTAGGTAGAACAGATAATAAAACAATTAACAAATAGTATAATTAAAGAGTCATGGTGTCGTTTTTACGATTGTGAAGGGTAGTGTTGTTACCTTTTGCAGGGATTAAGTGCTCGTAACACTTAATTCTGCCATGACATTTTTGTTATTTCAAATTCCGTAAGTCTATATAAACTCTTAACTTAGAATAAATCAAGCTAATTTTTCAAATAAATTTAAAAATGGAGTATATCACAGTTCTTTACGCTGCTATATACTCCATTTTAGTTATATTGAGATTAAATTTCTTCAATTTTAACATGGTGCTGTTTTTGTTTACTATCATAAGTAATGCCGACGGCGAGTTTTTGCCCTGTGTAATCTTTGAGTGCTAAAGGATAACGTTTTTCCTTGATTTGTTTTAACGCTTCGTCAGGAGTGGTGTCTTTTTTTAGTTCAATGATAAA
>CAQJOC010000195.1 GCA_948815685.1 uncultured Eubacteriales bacterium
CGTACCAAAGTTGTCTCTAAGTCTGAAAAGATGGTTAATAATACTCTCAAACTCTGGCAGGCCTTTCAATCTTCTAATCTCTTTTCTGTGCTTCAGAAAATTGTCTTATCTATTTTCAAGTAAGAACTCTCCGACTTATCTTATAGGGCATAAAAAAATCCAGAGTCCAAGCAGTTTGTAGTTAATAATGTTTAGACAACACCGCGCAGTAGTAAAATAAGAGAAAAAGTGATAAAATAAAAATATGGATAGACAAGCCCAAAAATATTTTTGGAAAAGATAGAAAAAAATATTTTCACAAGTTGTGAAAATATTAGAACAAGAAGAATTAATTCTGAAAAAAGTTACAATTGTAGACTCAACGATTATAGAATTCCCCCAATCCACAAGAAATAAGAAAAAAACGTGACCCAGAGGCCCATTCTACTAAAAAAGGAAGCACATGGCATTTCGGATATAAAGCACATATCGGTGTAGATAGTAAGACAGGCTTGGTACGTACAATCAAGGCAACTTCCGCAAACGTGCAGATGTAACGGTGGTGACTAGGGCCTGTTCACACGAAAATTTTTGGAATAAAATTTTAGATTATTTTCAAAAAATACAATACAAATTGACCAAAATATTTAATAAATATCCACCGGCATAACCGGTGGTTTTGCAGATGAGCCTAAAAGGCTACA
>CAQJOC010000196.1 GCA_948815685.1 uncultured Eubacteriales bacterium
AATAAATATCCACCGGCATAGCCGGTGGTTTTGCAGATGAGCCTAAAAGGCTACAATACTAGCAACGCCTCAAGGCGTATGGACGGACCCACACTTGCGAAAGGATTGTTACTTGCTACCCGTAAACGGGTTGTTATATTCTTTTAATGTCAGCTGGTCTGATATTTGATCCTCTTTTATCTGATTTCGGATATATTCTTCTATCTTTTTTGCATTTTTCCCTACTGTATCTACATAATATCCTCTGCACCAAAAGTTTCTGTTTCCATATTTATATTTTAAATTTCCATGCCTCTCATGTATTAATAGGCTGCTCTTTCCTTTTAAAAATCCTATTATACTCGATACAACACTATACTTGGGCGGAATCTTTATACTCATATGTATATGGTCTTTACAGGCTTCTGCTTCTATTATTTCTATCTGTTTCCATACACAAAGTTCCCTTAATATCTTTCCTATCTCTTTTTTGAGCTCTCCATATATTATTTGCCTTCTATATTTTGGCGCAAACACTATATGATATTTGCAGTTCCATTTCGTATGTGCTAGACTGTTACTGTCATTCATTTGCACGTCCTCCTTTTGATATCCTTTTGTGCAGTTGTGAGCCGCACTTTTATTTTATATCAAAAGGAGCTTTTATTATAATTTTGCTAAAGCTTTCACCC
>CAQJOC010000197.1 GCA_948815685.1 uncultured Eubacteriales bacterium
CCCCGGCTCAACTACATAGGTAGCACCTGGTTATTTCATTATAGCACGGGACTATTTGGTGGTAAACGTCCTAAAAATGAACGGATACTTCCTTTACGGAAGAAAAATAGTGCATGAGGGTAAAAATAGGTGTTTTTGCACCATACCCTCGTGCGTTTTGTCGTACTAAGGTTCTGCCCCAAGTGACTGTGATAGGGTCTTATCCCTTATGTTTCAAGGCTCTATCCTCGCTATGGGTGTAGAACCTAGTTCAATAAATATTTTCTTAAATTTTTAAATATATCAAAATTTTCTTGTAGAGCAAAAAATTTCAGGCAACTGGGTCCGGGCAGTAGCCCGGTCGATTAGGGGGGGGTATGGAGGGGGCGGAATCGAAATCCGCCCCTTAGGCTTTTTGGGCAACACCTTTTTTCACGAAAAAAGGTGAAAAATATAAAAACTTTTTTAATTTCATAATTTTTAAATTATTTGGTTATAACTATTGAATAATACAAAAAGATAGGTTATAATTTAATTAAGAACTTTAGGAAAATAAAATATGCCAAGCAGACTAACGTG
>CAQJOC010000198.1:0-249 GCA_948815685.1 uncultured Eubacteriales bacterium
AGTAAGAGCTTTTTGAGTTCACTTTGTGTGAAAAATTTTTCGTTTGAAAGTTCGTCCATTACAGTCACAAAATCTATTGATTTTCCTAAATCCGACAATTTTAGGATAGATTTATAAATTTCTCGCAGGTCAGAATAGGAAAAATCTTCCGCTAAAACTTTGTCGATTACCTTTGCAAGAGATTTTTCATCAAGTAGTATCGCCCCAATTATCGACATTTCCGCTTGATTGGTAAGGACATCGGAAGGC
>CAQJOC010000198.1:326-537 GCA_948815685.1 uncultured Eubacteriales bacterium
TCAAACTTTTTGCACCAACGATGATTTTTCGCCATTTATCGGAATTTTTAATCCCATTTATCGCATAAAAAATCCTGTCCTCACGCTCTCTTGTGCGTTCAACAGACAGGTATTTTTCAATTTCTATCGTCCAGGCTTTTATTAGCTTTTGCGTATCGGTAGTTAGCGTGAACTGTACGTTTTTAAGCGTTTCGTAGAGTTCTATGGCCAA
>CAQJOC010000199.1:0-227 GCA_948815685.1 uncultured Eubacteriales bacterium
TTTACTCTCTTCTGACTTGTCTACTATTAATCCTAAAATTTTCTTTTTTACTATTCTGTTTAAAATTTCAACCCCAGCTTTTTTATCAATGAGTACAGAATCTTCGGAAAATAAGGAGTCTTTTCCCTTTTTGCCTAACTTCTCATCCAAAAGCAATCACCTCAGCATTATCTTTAATCAAACAAAATAATATTATTTCTAAAACTCTTGCTAATTTTATTGGTTTA
>CAQJOC010000199.1:277-507 GCA_948815685.1 uncultured Eubacteriales bacterium
CAAATTATATCATGATAATTAATTATTTTATTACTAAAAATTTGAAATGTCAAGTCTTATTTTTGACGATCAAGGCAAAAATTCATATGGAAACACCTCACAAAAATCAGCTTTGAAATTTTAATAACTCTGACAAATATAATTTTAGTCCCATATCAATGAAATTATTGTAATTAAATAAATATCCACCGGCATAGCCGGTGGTTTTAAAGGTGCGCCTAAAAGGCTAT
>CAQJOC010000200.1:0-229 GCA_948815685.1 uncultured Eubacteriales bacterium
ACATAATGTTTGCTTTGGCAAATCTTTATTTAGCTACTGGAAAACCTATGTCGGTTTAATTTTATTTGCGATTACAGTATCCTTATGGTAAAAAGTGAGTCAATTTTTTCTCTGGCTTTTTCTTGTTGAATTTAGGAAATTATTGATGTGTATTATGCGGTGTTTCCTTAAATGTTATAAAAATATCCATCTTGAAATCTATATTTTGAAAATTTTATCTCGTAAATAA
>CAQJOC010000200.1:257-500 GCA_948815685.1 uncultured Eubacteriales bacterium
TTATATATATTTTCTTCCTTGAATTTATGATTAAAATTGACGTCTTTATTTTTTTGTTATTATTTCAATATTTTTTGATAAATATATTTAATTATAAGAAAATATGTACAAAATAGTCGACATTATGCATAATATAATTTATACTAAAGATAGTGATTTTTATATAATCACTATCTTTAGTATAGAAAGGAATGATATAATTATGCCATCTCAAGAAAGGTTAAGAAAAGCAGCAGAATTACA